>CAYXDZ010000069.1:2438-12004 GCA_964463815.1 uncultured Verrucomicrobiota bacterium
AGCCCGAGAAACTCGCCGAGCACGCGGCACATTACGCGGAGTCGATGCCGGACGAGCATCCGCTGTTCGTCGCGTGGGGCTCGGTGTTGGAGCAAATGGCCGCGCGCGGGATGACGCGGCTGGAGATCTCCGAGACAGGGCCAGACTTGGAGCCCAGCACCGAAAGAAGCGCCGAGCATCGCTCGGCATTGGGGGCTGCGAACGGTCCGGCCGAGCAATGCTCGGCGCTCCGCAACGTAGGACAGGTTTGCAACCTGTCTTCAGCGGAAGCGTCAGCGGTCAGGGAGTCTGAGACGAACGCGCCCGAAGATTTGGAGAGGCTGGAACTGGTGGACGCCAGTGAGACAGGTTGCAAACCTGTCCTACCTTGGGGTGCGGTCCGCCCGGATTCGGTGCTACCCTTTCAATCCCTTGATCTCTACCGGCCGCTGGGCGAACGCGCGCCGGATCCGCAGATCGCCGAGGCGCAGCGCCGGCAGTTCTTCGAGCAACTGCACCGCTGGTTGCGCCAGGGGTTCGCCGTCCATGTCTTCTGCAACAACGCCGGCGAGCGCGCACGCTTCGAGGAGGTCTGGCGCGACCTGTGGAAGGTCGAGACTTCTGTCGCCCAGTCCGGGTCCGCCGAACGCGCGGCGACAGGAATGTCGCCGCTCCAGACGCATATCGGCTCACTCGCTCGCGGCTTCCTGTTCGAACCGGCCAAGCTCGTGGTTGTCACCGACGCCGAAGTCTTCGGTCGTTACAAGGTGCAACGTCCGCGCCGGCTCAAGGCCGCCCAAGCCGCGCGCACACGGTCCTTGCTCGACATCGACTTCACCGAGCTGGAGGAAGGCGATCTCGTCGTGCATCTCCAGCACGGCATCGGACGTTACCTGGGCTTGAAGGTGTTGCCGGCGGGGCAGGGGAGGCGTGGCAAGACCGAGCCCGGAGATGGTGAGAGCGGCCAGGAATGTCTCGTCATCGAATACGGCTCACGCGATCCGGGGCAACCGCCGCCCAAGCTCTACGTGCCGATCACCGAGGCGCACCTCGTCAGCAAGTATGTCGGTGCCGGCAAGGCGCGGCCGCCGCTGCATCAACTGGGCGGCGCGCGTTGGGCCAAGGCCAAGGATGAGGCGCAACGGGCGGTGCGTGATCTCGCGGGCGAGATGTTGCGCATCCAAGCCGCGCGTGATTCGCAGCCGGGTTTTGCCTTTGGACCTGATACCCACTGGCAGCGCGAGTTCGAAGCCTCGTTTCTATACGAGGAAACTCCCGATCAGATGAAGGCCATCGTCGAGACCAAGGCCGACCTCGAACGCGCGAAGCCGATGGACCGCCTGATTTGCGGTGACGTCGGTTACGGCAAAACCGAGGTGGCGATCCGCGCCGCGTTCAAGGCCGTGATGGTTGGCAAACAGGTGGCGATCCTCGTGCCCACGACCGTCTTGGCGCAGCAACACTTCAACAATTTCCGCGAGCGCATGAGCGATTACCCGGTGCGCGTCGAACTGCTCTCGCGGTTTCGCACGCGCCGCGAGCAGCAGAAGGTCGTCAAGGATCTCGCGGCCGGCGCGGTGGACATTGTGATCGGCACGCACCGGATCGTGCAGGCAGACATTGCGTTCAAGGATCTCGGGCTGGTGGTCATCGACGAGGAACAGCGCTTCGGCGTGAAGCACAAGGAGCAGTTCAAGCTGCTGCGGTCGCTGGTCGATGTGTTGACGCTCAGTGCGACGCCAATCCCGCGAACACTTTATCTCGCGCTGACTGGTGCGCGCGACATGAGTACCATTGAGACGCCGCCGCAGGACCGGTTGCCGGTCGAGACGATCGTGTCGCCGTTCGACGAGCGCCTCGTGCGCGACGCCATCCGCCGTGAATTGAATCGACAGGGTCAGGTGTTCTTCCTGCACAACCGCGTCGAGACCATCGAGGCGATGGGCTTGCGCTTGAAGGAACTTGTGCCCGAGGCGCGGCTGCTCATCGGACACGGCCAGATGGACGCCGATGAACTGGAGGAAGTGATGACCCGCTTCGTGAACGGCGAGGCCGATGTGCTGCTCTGCACGACGATCATCGAAAGCGGCATCGACATCCCGAACGCGAACACGATCATCATCGACCGCGCGGACCGCTTCGGCCTGGCGCAGCTTTATCAACTGCGCGGCCGGGTGGGCCGTTACAAGCACCAGGCGTTCGCCTACCTGCTCATTCCCCGGCACGCGCGGCTGTTGACCGACGCACGGAAGCGCATCGCGGCACTCAAGCAGTATTCGTCGCTCGGCAGCGGCTTCAAGATCGCCATGCGCGACCTGGAGATTCGCGGCGCGGGCAACCTGCTGGGCGCGCAGCAGAGCGGTCACATCACCGCCGTGGGCTTCGATCTCTACTGTCAGCTCCTCGCGCAAAGTGTCGCGACGATGAAAGGCGAAAAGCCAAAGCAACGCATCGAGGTCGCCGTCCGCCTAGATTTCCTCTCAATGAATCCCACCGCCAGCGTGAGTCTGGCCTCCGAGCGAGGATCTGCGGAATTGGTCAGCAAGCGTTCTGGCAAGTCCGTTGATGAGCCGTTGAACATTTCCATTCCCCGGGAAGTCGCGAGTTACATGTCGGCGGAGGAAGTTCCCGACGAACCGGAAGCAATCGACTTCGAGGTGGGCAACGCCTGTCTGCCGCTCGGTTACATCCCGGACTCCGGCCAGCGGGTGGAGATTTACCGGCGGCTAGCTTCGCTCATGGACCTGGCCGAGTTGGAGACATTGCGCAAGGAACTGCGGGATCGTTTCGGCCAGCCACCCGAGCCGGTCGTCATGCTGCTGAGCGTCGCCGAGCTCAAACTGATGGCAGCGGGCCGGGGGATCTCCGAACTCGAAGTGCGCGACAGCAAAGTGATGCTCACGCGCAATGGCGAACTGCTGACCCTGGGCGGGCGCTTCCCCCGGTTGACCAAGCGCGAACCCGCCGCGCGTTTGAAGGAGCTGCGCAAGCTGTTGAGCGCGCTGTAAACCGGTTATACTGCGCTTCGCACTTTGTTGCTCCGGTCCAGTTACAGCCCCCGGTTAGCCGCTGCAAAAATCTCAAGTGTGGTCGGAGAATTGCCGATGGCTTGGTATGGTTGCCGGCGTGGCTGGCCACGGTTTGTGACTGGCTGCCGCCCTTGCCCGATGAAAATTGTCATTGCCGAAGACGACGCCCTTTCGCGGAGGTTGCTCGAAACGCACCTGCAACGCTGGGGGCATGAAGTGGTGTCCTTTGCAGACGGAGCCGAAGCCCTGGCGGCCATCAAGTCCAGCAGTGGTCCGCTGATGGCGGTGCTCGACTGGATGATGCCCAGCCTGGACGGCCCGGAAATCTGCCGGCAGGTGCGGCTGGATCAAACGATCTCGCAGCCCTACCTGATCTTGCTGACGAGCAAGGAAGGCGCACAGAGCACGGTCGAGGGATTGCAGGCCGGGGCGGATGATTACGTGGTGAAGCCCTTCGAGGCCACGGTTTTGCGGGCGCGCGTGGATGTCGGTGTGCGCGTGCTCGAACTGCAGGCCAAGCTGGCCCGCCGGGTCAAGGAACTCGAGGACGCGCTGGCGAATGTGAAGCGGTTGCAGGGATTGCTGCCCATTTGCAGCTACTGCAAACGCATTCGCAATGACGGCAATTACTGGCAGCAGGTGGACATGTATCTCGCCGAGCACACCGAAGCCCGGCTCAGCCACGGGTTCTGTCCGGATTGCTACGAATCGCGGGTCAAACCAGAACTCGCGGAATTGACCCAGTCGATGGGCGAGAAAACTTGATCAGTCGCCGCCCCGCGCGGCCGCCAGCGCCGCGGAGTAAACTTCCTTCAGCGAGATCCCCGCTTGCTCCGCGAGTGCGCGGCAGCTTTCAAACTCCGGCGCGGCCTGGACAAGTTTGCCATTCAGGCGGCCGATTTTGACCTCGACCAGACCGTAAGCGGTGCTGACCCGGGTGATTTCACGTTGCAATTTACGCCGGCTGGCGGTGGTACGGCGCACTCCAAAAGCGGTGGTTTCACGCAGCATCAGTTCGCTGAGCGCATCGGCTTTCGCCTCCGGACAAAGCGCGGTCAGCAGGATGGCGGGCCGGCTTTTCTTCATCTGGATCGGTGTGTGAAAAACGTCCAAGGCACCGGCTTTCAGAGCCTGTTCCACAAAGGCGCCCAGCAACTCCGGATTCACATCGTCCAGATTCGTTTCCAGCACGGCGATGGTGTCTGTTTCCCAGTCCAGTTGCGGGCCGCTTCCTGTGCTGGCTTCGCTGCGACCCAATACCGCGCGCAGCACGTTTGGCCGGGTGTGGTTGTCGCGCGTGCCCAGACCGTAGCCGACCCGGTTAGCCACCAGGCCGCGCATGGGACCAAAGGTTTCAGCAAACTCGGCGAGGATCGCCGCCCCGGTGGGAGTGACCAGTTCGTGGGGTTCGTCGCACTGGTTAACCGCAATACCGCGGGCTCCGAGGATTTCCAGTGTGGCCAGGGTCGGAACCGGGAACCGGCCGTGGGCGCAGTTCACCCAACCGGTGCCCTCGGTGACCTGGGCCGCGAGCACGCGGGGATGGCCGAGTTGTTCCAGGCAGACGCAGGCCCCGATCACATCGACGATGGAATCGATCGCGCCCACTTCATGGAAGTGGACTTCCTCCGGAAGATGCCCGTGGATCTTGCCCTCGGCCACGGCGATGCGATGAAAGACCGCCACGGACTTTTCCTTAACCCAGTCGGAAAGCGCCGAGCCGACAATCAATTTGCGGATGTCCGCGTAGTT
Organism: uncultured Verrucomicrobiota bacterium; assembly: GCA_964463815.1. GTDB lineage: Bacteria > Verrucomicrobiota > Verrucomicrobiia > Limisphaerales > RI-55 > RI-55. Next base: position 7,199 of record CAYXDZ010000069.1, read on the forward strand.
CCGGCTGTCATCGTGGTGATGGTGGGGCGCGGGTTCATGCTGATGCGCGTGACCGTGGTCACCGGGACCATGGCTGTGATCGTGCGGGTGATGGTGGCCGTGGTCGTGGCCGGCATGCCCATGCGCGTCGTGCTCGTGAACATCAAACTTGATCCCGGCGATGCCGGCCTTGGTCTGGCGCTGCTGGTGGAGGTGGTAGTGACCGACTTCGACCTTTTGAAGTTCTGCTTTCAGGGCCTCAAAGCTCACGCCCAGGTCCAGCATGGCACCGATGAACATGTCGCCGCTGATGCCGGAGAAAATGTCGAGGTAGAGGGTCTTGGAGTTCATCGTGGCAGCATCAATGGAGTTGGTTGATCAGCCTTGCGCGGCCAGTTCGTTGATCTGACTGGCGGCGTAACCGGCTCCGAAACCGTTGTCTATGTTCACCACCGTCACGCCGCTGCCGCAACTGGTCAACATGCCGCACAGCGCGGCAAGTCCACCAAATGCGGCTCCGTAACCCACGCTGGTTGGCACGGCGATGACCGGTCGCGAAACCAGCCCGGCCACGACACTGGGCAGCGCGCCTTCCATGCCCGCCACCACGATGAGCACGTTGGCTTTTCGGATTTCATCCAGCCGGGCCAGGAGTCGATGCAATCCGGCGACGCCCACATCGTAGATCCGTTTTACGGTGTTGCCCATGACATCAGCCGTTACGGCGGCTTCCTCGGCCATCGGCAAATCCGACGTGCCGGCGCTCAAGACGAGGATGGTGCCCGGACGCTTCCGCAGGGGTTGCTTCACGATGGTGATGCAGCGGGCGGGTTCGTGATGGACGGCAGTTTTGAATTTTCGCTTTACCGCCTTGAAATGAGCTTCCGTGGTGCGGGTGATCAGTAGTTGGTTCTCGGTGGCCAGCAACCGGGTGGCGATTTTGACGAGCTGGGCGGGCGTTTTGCCCGCGCCAAACACCACCTCCGGAAAGCCCTTCCGCAGGGACCGGTGGGTATCGAGGTTGGCGAAGCCGAGGTCCGCGAACGGCGCGGCCTGAAGCGCTCGCAGAACCTTCTCGGCGGGAACCTTCCCGGCCGCGAAGTGGGCCAGCAGTTGGCGGGCGTCAGCAGTGGTCATGCAGCAGGATTGTCAGGAAGGCTCGCACGGGTCACGTGTTTTATGGCTACCCGACCACGGTTGGCGGATGGCTCAACCGGGGCTGTTCAGCCAGCCGGCACCCAGTATGTGTTGCACGAGTCGGGTTGGGATGACGGATCTCGCACCCCTTCCCGGCCTGTCGCTCAACGTTGCACGCGGGCGCTGCCGCCAGCGATAAGCGCCTCAACTTCCTTCAAGGTGGCCATGGAGGTGTCACCCGGAGTGGTCATCGCCAACGCTCCGTGCGCGGCTCCATATTCCACCGCCTGCTGCGGATCGCCATGCTTGATCAAGCCGTAGATCAAACCGGAGGCGAAACTGTCACCGCCGCCGACCCGGTCCAGGATTTCGAGATCGCTGCGGTGCGTGGCCTCGTAAAACTTGCCAGCGGCCCAGCAGATCGCACCCCAGTCATTGCGCGTGGCGGTGCGCACCGTGCGCAGCGTGGTGGCGGTGACTTTGAAATTCGGGAAGTCCTTCACCGCGCGGCTGATCATGCTCTTGAACGCGTCCACCTCGATGTGGGAGATGTTTTCATCAACGCCTTCCACTTCAAATCCGAGACAGGCGGTAAAGTCCTCTTCATTGCCGATCATGACATCGACATAACGCGCAATCTCGCGGTTGACTTCCTGGGCGCGCTTTTTTCCGCCAATTGATTTCCAGAGAGACGGCCGGTAGTTGAGGTCGTAGGAGACGATCGTGCCGTGCTTTTGGGCTGCCTTCACCGCTTCAATTACGACCTCGGGCGTCGAGTCCGACAGGGCCGCGTAAATGCCTCCGGTGTGCAGCCAGCGCACCCCTTGCTTGCCGAAGATGGTTTCCCAGTCAATGTCGCCGGCTTTGAGTTGCGAGGCGGCGGTGTTGCCGCGATCGGGCACGCCAACCGCGCCGCGAATGCCGAAACCGCGTTCGGTGAAGTTCAAGCCATTGCGAATCGTCCGGCCAATGCCGTCGTAGGGTCGCCACTGGATGAAGGAGGTGTCCACGCCGCCCTGGAGGATAAAGTCCTCGATGAGTCGCCCCACCTCGTTGTCGGCGAAGGCGGTGACCACGGCGGTTTTCAGGCCGAAACACCGGCGCAAACCGCGGGCGACATTGTATTCTCCGCCTCCTTCCCAAGCCTTGAACTCGCGCGCGGTGCGGACGCGGCCTTCGCCGGGGTCGAGTCGCAGCATGATTTCGCCAAGCGCGATCATGTCAAAAGTGCAGGTTTCGGGAGCGCGTAATTTCAACATAAGTGCTGGTCTATATTCGATTTTGAAGGCCGGGAGGTTGGGAAACCTGTTGGTGAAAAACAATCGAAAAGTGGGTTTTTAGCGCGCTTGCGCCATTTCTGCGAAGGCATGACCATTGCTTATGTCCGGGAGTTGGACAGAATGCTCATAAACGAGAATCGACAGGCCAATCATAAGATGAACCCTCAAATCAAACTCCCAGACGTCACTTTGAGACAAGGTGGTGGCTTTTGCGGACAGCCGGTTCAATCCGCTATTTTCAAATTTCAAGCCCCTGCGCTGCCCGGTCGTTCGGCGCATGGATTTTTTGGCTTCCCTTCCCTCATGGACTTGTCATTCTACAACCCCATAAGGTTAAGGGATTTAGATTTGGGCGTTAGCGCTTTGTCACCCATTCGATAAGTTCAACCCAAGACCGACTGTGACTTTTTCATCCGCCAAAAACGAAGATCCCGCAAACAGCTCCCTCCGACGTTCGGGTTTTACTTTGCTGGAACTGCTGGTGGTGATTGGCATCATTGGCATTCTGAGCGCGTTGCTGCTGCCGGCCATCGCCCGCGCCAAGAATTCCGGCCAGGTTACTTCCTGCTTGAACAATCTCCGCCAGTTGCAACTCGCCTGGACGATGTATGCCGATGATCACGATGGGCGGTTGGTCCGCAATGACTACGTGATTGGGAATCCGCATCCGAGCCGCGCTTCGTGGGTTCAAGGACGACTGGATTATTCCCCGACCAATCCGGCCAACACGAACAGCGGCATTTTTCTGGATGGCAGCCTTTCGCTATTTGCGCCCTACATACCGACCGCGAAGGTGTATCGCTGTCCCTCGGATCGCAGTGCCGTCCGGATCAACGGTGAATTGCAGTCGAGGGTTCGCAGTTACGGCATGAACTGGAGCTTGTCGTCGGAGCGGACCATCGAAGTAACAGCCATCAGGCGCTTTGCTGAAATCCAGCAACCTTCACCGGCGCAGATGTTCGTGTTCATAGATCAACATCCGGACTACATCTCCGACATTCACTTTCACATGTCGCTTGCTTCAGGTGGCCAGGCATTCTTTCAGGATCTGCCTTCCGCCAACCACAACGGATCGGGAACCTTGACGTACGCGGACGGTCACGCGGAGCGGCGGAAGTGGGTCGATCAGCGAACCAAGCCCGAGGTCAAGTACCGCAACCTTCCCGCGACAGTGATCATGTCCCCGAACAATGAGGACATCGCCTGGCTTCAAGAACGCTACGCGGCTCCGATTGGTGGCAAGTGAGACGGCCTGGCTGTCCGTCCCGCCGCGCAATGCTCGCCACTCCGATGAGGGGCAGCATTTCTGTTTCGAGTGCGCCGGGTTTACCACCGGATTCTTCTCCGCCCCTCCCAAGCCGTCCAGTCGGAGGGGAACTTCATCGGCTTCCCGATCGCACATCCCAGTCCATTTGAAACGGGGTTTTCAATTTTCGGGCTTGCCTTGAAGGCGGCAGGAATGACTGCATCACGCACCTCGTGTTTCCGGTGGGTTTGAGCCCGCGTACCATGACGCGGCCGACACGATCCCCACCACGCATGCGGGGGATTGCGTCAGCGATCCGCGGTGCTCACCATTCATGAAAGCCGAACTGGACAAACCATTTGCCGTCCTCCTCGTGGAGGACGATGTGGATATTTGGGAGATGCTCTCGGCCTTGCTGCTGGAGGATCATGTCGAGCTGAGCTGGTCGCGGACGGGAAAAGATGCGCTGCAGCAGGTGGAGCGGCAGGATTTCGATCTGGTGATGCTCGACCTGGGCTTGCCGGACGTCAACGGCTTCGAGGTCCTCCGGCAGATGCAGGCGCGCATCCGGAACACCAACACCCCGGTGTTGATCATCACGGCCCTGAATGCCACCCGGGACAAGTTGATCGGTTTTGAACTCGGAGCCGCAGATTATCTCACCAAACCGTTTGAAGTGAGTGAACTCCGCGCGCGCATGCGGGTGTTACTCCGCGCCAAGCGGCTGCAGGACCAGTTGACCGAGGCCAACGCCGAACTCGCCGCGGCTCACGAGGCGGCGCAAGCCGCCACGCTGGCCAAGTCGGAGTTTCTGGCCAACATGAGTCATGAGATTCGCACGCCCATGAACGGCGTCATTGCGATGACGGGTTTGTTGCTCGAATCCCGGCTGACGCCGGAACAGCGCGAGCTGGTCGAGACCATCCGCACGAGTGGTGACGCGCTGCTCGAGATCATCAATGACATTCTTGATTTCTCCAAAATTGAGTCCGGCAAGGTCGAGCTCGAGGTTCAGCCGTTCAATTTGCGGCTTTGCGTCGAGGATGCCCTCGAACTGCTGGCCCCCCGCGCCGCCGAGAAGGGCATCGAGCTCGTTGGTGAACTGGCGGACGATGTGCCGGTGATGATCGAGAGTGACGGGGCACGAATCCGCCAGATTCTCGT
>CAYXDZ010000070.1:0-11960 GCA_964463815.1 uncultured Verrucomicrobiota bacterium
AAGAAATTCACCGCCAATTGCAAGCTCCAAGCTCACTCGTAACGATTGGGGTCGGCGCAAGCTGGCGCGCCACTTTTCGATTCGCTCCGCCGCCGCGTTTACGTACCCTGCGGGCATGTCGAAGTCGTTAAGCGAACAAATGACCGAACTGGCGCGTCGGGCCAGGGCCGCGGCGCGCCAACTGGCCACGCTGACCCCGGCCGAGAAGAACGCCTGCCTGAACGCCATGGCTGACGCGATTGACGCGGAACGCCGCGAGATCCGCGACGCCAACGCGCAGGACTTGGAGGCCGCCGCCTGCCTGGGCCTCAGCAAGCCCATGCTCGAACGGCTCGAACTCACCGACACCCGGATCGACGCCATGGCGCGCGGCGTCCGCGAAGTCGCGGAATTGCCCGATCCGGTTGGCCGCCTGCTCGACGAGCGCACCCGCCCCAACGGCCTCAAGCTGCGCAAGCTCACCTGTCCGCTGGGCGTGGTCGTCATCATCTACGAGAGCCGGCCGAACGTGACCGCCGACGCCGCCAGCCTGTGTTTCAAGGCCGGCAGCGCGACCATTCTGCGCGGCGGCCGGGAGGCCATCGCTTCGAACCAGACCATTGCCAGGATCATGGTCAAGGCCGCCACCCGCGTGTTCCCGGCTTTTCCCGCTGAGGCGATTCAAGTGGTGCCCACCACGGATCGCGCAGCCATTCCCGAACTGCTTGCCCTGACGCAATACATCGACCTCTGCATGCCCCGCGGCGGCGAAGGGCTCATCCGCGCCGTGACCGAATGCAGCAAGGTGCCGGTGATCAAACACTACAAGGGCGTCTGCCACGTTTATGTCGATGCCGCTGCCGATCTGGAAATGGCGCAAGCGATCGTGGTCAACGCCAAGTGCCAGCGGCCGAGTGTGTGCAACGCCATGGAAACGCTGCTCGTTGATCAGGCGGTTGCGACCCGATTCCTGTCCGCCCTCCATCCCGCCCTGGCTGAATACCAGGTCGAACTCCGGTGTGATCCCAAGGCGCTGGCGATCTTGAATTCCGCAATCACCAATCCGCAATCCGCATTAAAGGCTGCCGCGGAGACCGACTGGTCCACCGAGTACAACGACTACATCCTCAACGTCCGGGTCGTGGATGGCGTGCGCGACGCCATCGACCACATCAATACGTATGGCTCGGGTCATTCCGACAGCATTGTGACGACGGACGAAACCCGCGCGCGGCAGTTCCTGCAGGAAGTGGACTCGGCGGCGGTCTATTGGAACGCCTCGACGCGTTTCACCGATGGCGGGGAATTCGGCATGGGCGCGGAGATCGGCATCAGCACCGACAAGATCGGCGCCCGCGGTCCGATGGGTCTCGACGAACTGGTCACCTACAAATGGCACTGCCTCGGCAGCGGACAAATCCGGAGTTGAGGACCAAGGGCCAAGGAAGTTCCAAATACCAAGGACCAAGTTCCAGATAAGCTCCCATGGCCAAGGCTCAAAGTGGGTGCCTGACAGGCGGGCGTGGCCAGAGTGACGTGATTGACCATGGGTGCCTGGTGATTATTTGGTCCTTGTAACTTGGTCCTTGGAAATTTTGCCGCCCTTTTTCCCAATTGCCCCGGCCGTCGCCGCTCCCTACACTCGCCGCGCATGAAACATCAGCTTGATTTCGAAAAACCCATTTTCGAATTACAGCGCAAGCTGGAGGAACTGAAGAAGCACCCGGAAACCCACTCGATGGGCGTAAGCTTCGAGGAGGAGATCACCCTCATCGAGCGCAAGATCGAGGAAACCCGCCGGCAGATCTTCCTCAACCTCACCCCGTGGCAGCGCGTGCAGCTCGCCCGGCATCCGCGCCGGCCGTTCACGATGGATTATCTGGGGCTGGCGTTTGAAGATTTCAGCGAACTCCACGGGGACCGCCTCTTTGCCGAGGACCGCGCCATGGTCGGCGGCTTTGCCCGGCTCGGCCATCACAAGGTCGTGGTGATCGGCACACAGAAGGGCCGCGACACCAAGGAAAACATCCGGCGCAACTTCGGTTCCGCCCATCCCGAGGGCTATCGCAAGGCGCTGCGCCTGATGCGGCTCGCCGACAAGTTCAACCTGCCTATCATTTCCTTGATCGACACCGCCGGCGCGTATCCCGGCATTGGTGCCGAGGAACGGCACATCGCCGAGGCCATCGCCGTGAACCTGCGGGAGATGATGCTCTTCAAGGTGCCCGTCATCGCGGCGGTCATTGGCGAGGGCGGCTCCGGCGGCGCGCTCGGTATTGGCGTCGCCAACCGGGTGCTCATCCTGGAGAACGCCTACTACTCCGTCATCAGCCCCGAGGGTTGCGCGGCCATTTTGTGGAAGGACCGCGCCGCCGCCCCGCAGGCCGCCGAGGCCTTGAAGATCACCGCCCGGCATCTGCTCGAGCTCGGCCTCGTGGATGAAGTGGTGCCCGAACCGCTCGGTGGCGCGCACAACGACGCGGCCGCCACGGCCGCCAACCTGAAGGCCGCGCTGCTCAACCACCTCGAAGCCTGCCTCGCGATGAGCGTCGAGCAACGGCTCCAGCAACGGTACGAGAAATTCCGCGCGCTCGGTCGCTTCGACGAAGGGCAGACGAAGGCGGCATAGGCCGACTCTCACAGGTTCGAAGCTTACAGCCGGATTATACCGGACGAGAGATCGAAGGGTAGCCTGATGCTCGCGGCAAGTGCCTTTTAATGAAACAGGATGCCAAGTGGCAGGAGCATGCTTGACCGAAAAAGTGGTGCTGGCCAACAATTCAACCGGATCGAAAAAGAGGCGACCACATGAGCGACCAGCAGGCACACAACCCTTGCGCGCAGAAGGCAATTCGCCTCGTCGACTATCTGCTGAAACTGGCGGCGTTGCGCACAAAGGTGATCCGGGATGTCGGCGAGTATGAGAAGACTCTTTGGATTTCGAGCATTCCGCATGAGCGGGAATGCTTCACGCAGGCATGGGGTCGTGACGAGGAGCATGAGAAGGACGAATGGATTGAGGTGCGAAACAGGAGGGAGCCGGAAGTGCCAGCTGTACCCACTGCCTGTAAAGACTGGGTGAACCCATCCGCGCTTTGGAACAAGAACGACCTGCCGGAACTCGCACCTCAAATTACGCGGCAAATCCAAAATCCCGATTGGTGCGAAGGATCGGATCAGCCGGAAACCATCCCCCACAGCGAACGCCTTGAGGATCATCCGGAGATTCAACGGGCATGGGAAAGGTATGTCGAAGAAAAGTGGTTGCCGTGGACGGGAGAGCACAATGCCTGGAAGAAGGTGCAAGAAGTCTATTCGGCGCTTTTCGCCATCCATCAAGAACAGCTTCGACTTGGCGAGGAATTTGAATTGGTGCTTGGTCTGGGTTTGCTGACCTGGCAGACGCCCTCCGGGCAGCGTGCCCGGCGCCATTTGGTTGTCGCCGACGCCATCCTGGAGTTTGAAGCGCGTATGGGGCGATTCACAGTCCGCCCCCACACCGAAGGCGCAAAGCTGCGGCCTGAGCTCGACATGTTGGACATCGAAGAGCAGCCAGCGCGGGCGGAAGAAGCCGCGAAGGCATCACTAAATACAGCCGAAGACGATCCCTGGGAAAAAGCTCATGTTGAAGGCGTTCTTCAGGCCCTGGTGCATTCAATCGACTCGCAAGGCGACTATCAGGACTCGTTGGAAACGAAGAACACTCGCGCCTCATTGAAGCCGATCGTGGAATATGCTCCGGCCCTAGTCCTGCGTAAGCGTTCCGCCAAGGGCCTTTCCGAGACCTTGAAACGGATCAAGGAACAAATCGAGAACGGCGATGTGATTCCCGGGGAGTTCGCGGACCTTGCGGAAATTCGACCGAAGGATGGTCACGAGTCAACCGAAGAACCAGAACAGACAGATGCTGTTTTCGACGGAGAAGTCTTCTTTCCGAAACCATCCAACGATGAGCAGCGCCGCATCGTAGAAAAAATGCGGGCCTCCAGCGGTGTACTCGTGCAAGGGCCACCAGGTACTGGAAAATCCCATACCATCGCCAATTTGATTTGTCATCTGCTTGCCACAGGAAATCGTATACTGGTCACCGCAAAAACCCCAAGGGCGCTACAGGTGCTTCTTGGAAAATCCCCTAGAGGCGAAAGTGAAGGTAGCAGGGACGATGAAACCGGTGACAGAAAGCAGGAGGGATTGATACCAGACGAGATCAAGCCATTGTGCATAAGTCTTCTGGGTAGCGGATCGGATGAAAGGAACTCGCTGGAATCCAGTGTCAAGGGCATCCTTGGACGATTTGAAGACTGGAGTGAGAGCAGGGCAATCCAAGATCGTGAGGTGTTGGAAAAGAACCTGTGCGAACTCCGCGAGCAGAAGGCCCAAGTTTATCGCCGGCTCCGCGATATCAGGGAATCAGAAACGCATACGCAGTCCGTCGCTGAGGGTTGCTATCGAGGCACGGCTGCTCGAATCGCCGAAGCGGTGAATCGTAATCGAGCCGACTTGGAATGGTTCACTGATTCTGTTCCGTTGGAGAAGACTTGTCCGATCGACATGTCCGAATTGCGGAGCGTCCTTGTAGCGTTGCGGCGCTTCACCCCCGAAAAGCGTCATGAACTGTGTCTTGCCCGGCCCGAGGCGATGCTGTCCGCCGAACGATTTGCCAATATTGTCAGCGAAGAGCTGGACGCGGCTGAAGAGGAGCGGAAATCGGCGGATGGAGCCAGTGAAGTACTTGCCGATCTTCTGGCCAGAGCCGACATCTCGGACATTGAGGCGATCCGGCACACCTGCTTCACCTACCTGGAGATTCACAGGAAGCTTCTCTCAACGTCACATTCTTGGATGGTTGATGCCGTGCGTGATATTGTGGGTGGCAATTCATCCCTTTGGCGTGAACTGCAGAGGGTTACGCACGGCGTCATCACCTCAATTGATGACCTCGTTGCCCTCGCCGACGAAGCGCATCTCGAGTTTCCCAATACCGCCGACCTTAGATTGTTGTACGAGGACGCCTGTAAACTGAAGGAGCACGTTGAGAATGACGGGAAACTGGGCTGGGGCATCTTTCGGCCCAAGGCGGTAAGGGAGCGCATCTACGTAATCAAGTCGGTGAAACTCGGTGGGCGCCCGTGTTCCGAGGTCAAACACTTCGCTTCTCTCGCTGATGCATTGCATGTCCGCCTTCAATGCGAGAAGGCATGGGGCTTTTGGAAAGGGCGAGGCGACCAAGTCGAAGGGCCATACGCTCTGCAGCTAACCTCGTTCAAGGGGCTGCACGAGGCACTCGAACGCGCCTTCGCGCTGGAGAATCTCATTGGGCAATGCCGTGAGTCGCTGAAGAAATATCCGGGCATGCCCGAACCAGAATGGGGCGACGTGTCACGGGTGGAAAGGATTGTATCGTCGTGTCGCCTTGCGTTGGCTCGTATTCGCAAGCGCGCTGCAAATGAAGAGATTCAAAAGGTTGAAGTTCCGATAGCTCGCATAGCCGCCAGCGGATCCGCACATCCGATGACACACGAACTGCTTCGTGCCGTCTGCGGCCGCGACGTGAACATGTTTGAACGCAGTGTCAGAGCGATCGAGGATCTGGAGACACAGCATCGGGACCTAGAGAATCTCGATGAGCGGCTTTCGAATCTGCACCGATTATTCCCGCAACTCACCGAGGCTTTGGAGCGAACCTGCAATGAACATTTTTGGAATGACAGAGTTCAGCGCATCGGTGACGCCTGGCATTGGAGACAAGCACGGCATTGGATTGAGGAATACATCCGGCAGGAAGATGTCCCGGCTCTTGCCAAGCGGTCGAAGCAAATCGAGGACGAGGTTAACCGTATCGTCGCAAAGCTCGCTTCATTACACGCGTGGTCATTTTGTTTCTCGCGCCTCAAGGAAAACCACCGACGGCACATGGGAGCTTGGCAACTGTCGATGAAACGTCTTGGAAAAGGGACGGGAAAGCATGCGCCACGGCATCGGCGCGAAGCCCAAGAGCACCTCAATGAGTGCCGCGAGGCGGTTCCCGCCTGGGTGATGCCGCTTCATCGCGTTTGGGACACCGTTCATCCCGCTCCCGGTATGTTCGACGTGATTATCGTTGATGAGGCATCTCAATGCGGAGTCGAGGCGCTTCCCTTATTCTATCTCGGCAAACGAATACTGATTGTTGGCGACGACAAGCAGATCAGTCCGGACGCAGTGGGTCTACCCCGGGATTCTGTACACCGACTAATGGAAGAGTTTCTGCATGATTTCGAGTTCAAATCTTCTTTCGATATTGAGAGCAGTTTGTTCGATCATGGGAAACTGCGTTATGGCACGCGTCAGATCACGCTCCGCGAGCATTTCCGTTGCATGCCGGAAATCATTCGATTCAGCAATGACCTTTGCTATTCGGACACGCCGCTGATTCCCTTGAGGCAATATGGCCCGAATCGGTTGCCTCCACTGGAGCATGTTCTTGTCAGCGGTGGGTATCGGGAAGGTTCAAACCACCGGACAATCAACCGGCCGGAAGCCGAAGCCGTTGTCGCAAGAATCGCGGAAATGTGCGGCGACAGCCGGTACAATGACAAAACAATGGGTGTGGTGGTGCTTCAAGGCGAGGCGCAAGCGGCTCTGATCGAGAATCTCCTGCTTGAACGATTGGGGGCGGAGGAAATGGAGCGCCGGCGCCTGGTCTGTGGCAATCCCTACAGTTTCCAAGGCGATGAGCGAGACATCATCTTCCTGTCGCTGGTCGCCGCCAACAACGAAAAAATTGGCACTCTCAACAGGGCGGCTGACGAACGGCGGTTCAATGTCGCTGCCAGCCGTGCCCGAGACATGATGGTGCTCTTTCATTCCGTCACCAGCAACGATCTCAGTGCCTCCTGTCTTCGTAAACGGTTGCTTGATTTCTTTGAGAACACGAAGCCACAGCAAATCGCCGGTATCGACCGGGAAGAACTGGAGCGACGGGCGGCTCAAGACAACCGCAGCCTTGTCAAGCCGCCTCCACCATTCGAAAGCTGGTTCGAAGTTGATGTCGCCTTGGAAGTCGTACGAAAGGGTTTCACATTGCTTGCCCAGTATGAAATCGCAGGCAAACGAATTGATCTAGTGGTTGAGGGCGGGCAGGCACGGTTGGCCGTTGAGTGCGATGGGGATCACTGGCACGGAGCAGATCGTCATGAAGAAGACATGCAACGCCAGCGGCAATTGGAACGCTGCGGGTGGGAGTTCTTCCGTGTTAGGGAATCTGCATTCTACGCCAACAGCGAGAACGCCCTGGCCGATCTTTGGAGGATGCTTGAGGAACGAGGTATTTTCCCATATTCTCAAAATTCGCAAGCTAAGGAGCAGACCGGTGAAGCTGATCATGGCGAGAACACTGGCGAATCGAATGGCGATACCGACGACTTCGAAAGCACTGGTGATAGCGGTTTTTCTTCGGAAGATTCGGAGGGGGAAACCTTGTCATCAGGCCGCCGAGCAGATGAAGTGACCGCCGGGGAGATACGAGTTGCAATTCTGAAAGCTCTATCACTGTGCCCAAACTACTCATGCACACTGCATTCTCTTGCGGCTCGTGTGCTGAGGGAGGTGGGTGTGTTGACGCGGGGAAAACCTCGCGAAGCATTTGAGCGGCGCGCGATGAGGTGCGTCAGCGACCTTGAGAAGGACGGACGCGTTAAGACATACAGAGCAAAGAACCGGAGGCTGAGACTCGTCCGTGATGGAAATGAACCAGCGACGTAGCCAAATAGCGCTTTCATGGTGTAGTCCAACGGAGATTCAGGTGCTTGTTGGCCTTTTTGGTCTGTTGGAGTTGAAACCAGGTGAAGGAGGTTGCCACGAATTTCTAGCATGATGTCCGACTTCGACCAACGCTTTGGCGGGATTGCGCGCTTGTACGGAAGCGCCGGCCTGGAGCGACTGCGCGCCGCGCACGTCGCGGTGATCGGCATCGGCGGCGTGGGTTCGTGGTCGGCGGAGGCGCTCGCCCGCTCGGGCGTGGGCGAATTGACCTTGATTGATCTGGACGATCTCTGCGTCACGAACGTCAACCGCCAGATTCACGCGGTGACCGCCGACCTGGGCGCGCTCAAAGTCGAGGCGATGGCGCGGCGTATCCACGGGATCAACTCTGAGTGCCGGGTCCACGCCGTGCCCGAGTTCTTCACCAGCGCGAATGCGGAGCAACTGCTGGGACGGGGCTCTACCGTCGTGCTGGATGCCATCGACAACGTGACGAATAAGTGCCTGCTCCTCGCCGGTTGCCGGCGGCGCGGCGTTCCCGTCGTCACCACCGGGGGCGCGGGCGGGCGCACGGACCCCACGCAGCTTCGCGTCGCGGACCTTGCCCAGGTGACGCACGATCCGCTCATCCGCCAGGCCCGCAAACAACTTCGTCGCGAGCATGGCTTTCCGGCTGATCCCAGGGCGAGTTTCGGCGTGCCCTGTATTTATTCCACCGAACCGGTTCGATATCCCTGGAGCGATGGCACGGTCTGCGCCACGAAGGAACCCGGCGGAGATCAACCGCGGATGGACTGCAACAGCGGCTACGGCTCGGCGACGTTTTTGACGGGAGCGTTTGGTTTTGCGGCTGCGGCGAAAGTGGTGAAGTTGATTACGGCGGGAACCGTGACCTGAGCTTTGCCGCGAATCTCATGGAGTCATGGAGCGGCAGCCATTCGCGAAACCAGCATCAACTGTCCGGGCTCGGAGCTGCCGGGTCCGATTCCGTATCTGACGCGGGTGGCGGAACCGGTGATTTTTCTTCCGTTGATGGTGCCGGCGCGGCTTCCGGTGACTTGAACACCTCCGGCAGCACGACGATGGCGATGCGCCGGTTCTTGGCCCGGCCTTCCGGCGCTGCGTTGTCCGCCACGGGTTGAAACTCGCCGTGGGCCACCGCCGCCAGCCGGGTCGGGTTGACGCCCGCCTCCTCGACGAGAAAGCGCAGCGCGGCCAGCGCCCGGGCGGCGGAGAGTTCCCAGTTGCTCGGGAACTGCGCGGTGCGGATCGGCACGTTGTCGGTGTGGCCGGTGACGTGAATCTGGCGGTTGGGAAACTGGTCGAGCACGGCGGCGAGCTTGCGCAAGACGTCCTGACCCTCCGGCTTGATGACCGCCTGGCCGGAGTCGAACAGAATGCGATCCAGAATGCTCAGGGTCAGCTTGCCTTGCAGCTCCGAGATGGTGATGTCACGCGAGGCGAGCGCGTCGCGCATCCGCGATTCGAGATCCTGCTGGGCGCTCGTGGCGGCTTCCTTGGCCCGCTTCAATTCATCCGCCTCGGCCTGCAATTCCGCGATGGTCTGCCGGGCGGTGGTCAGGGCGGTTTCCGTTTGGAAGCTGTGTCGCCGGGCCGCGCTCAATTCCTGGTCACGGGCGGCGACGCGATGCAGCACTTCGTCGTTGGCGCGCTTCTGTTGGAACAGGGAGTAACCCACCAGCCCGAGCAGCGTGAGCAGCACGAGGTAGCCGGCGATGGTCCACATGGATGCCGGCACGGTTTCGATCTCCCGCCGGTCCTCCGGCGCGACGGGGCTGGCCGCGGGTGGCGGTTCCGGCGCTTCGCCCGGCTCGCTGGCGGGAGGCAACGGGTCGGGCTTGGGTTTGCCCGTCGGCGGGTGGAAGGGGTTCTTGCTGCTCATGCGCGCTTTCGTGTTTGGACTGTATTCGCCGCCCAATCGTTCGCGAGTGTTTTTCCATGGCCGCGACCGGCCTGGAGCTTTAATTGCAAAACCACGGAATGCAGCGAGCACCACTGCCACGACCACCCCGGCGTGCCGCCGCCTTGACGCCGTTCGAGGTCCGGCCGCGCCCCGGGGAAAGCGGGCGTTGACTCGCCTGGGTAATCCTGCGAGAAGCTTTGCATGATTCCTCCACGACTGCTCCTGCCGGCCGCGTTGACCCTGGCCCTGCCGCTGGCCGCCGCCGACCACACGCTGCACACGTTCAAGAAGCTGCACCTCGACGAATTCTACTGGAGCGAAGGCGCGAACTTCGGCGACCTCAACCGCGACGGACTTCCGGATGCCATCTCCGGCCCATATTGGTGGGAGGCCCCCGGCTTCACCAAACGCCACGAGCTGTATCCGCCCGTCACGACCTTCGTCTTGAAAAAAGAGGACGGCACCGAGGAAAGGATTCCCGGCTGGGAAGGTGCGAAGGGCAAAAAAAACGCCTACTCGAACGACAACTTCTTCAGCTTCGTTTACGACTTCAACCGGGACGGCTGGAACGACGTGCTCACCTACGGCCTGCCCGGCACGCCCGCGTTTCTTTATCTGAACCCCCAAGGCAAGGCGCAGCATTGGGAGCGGCATCAGGTGTTTGACGCCGTGGACAACGAGTCGCCGACCTTTGCGGACGTGACGGGCGATGGCCTGCCGGAGATCATCTGCAATTCGCAGGGCACCTTTGGTTATGCGTCGCCGGACTGGCAGAACGTGACGGCGAAGTGGCCGTTCACCGCCATCTCGGGCACGGGACCGTGGAGCCGGTTCAACCACGGCCTCGGCCTCGGTGACATCAATGGCGACGGGCGCCTGGACATTCTCGAGAAGGGCGGTTGGTGGGAACAGCCCGCGAAATCAGGTGACGCGTGGACACGTCGTCCGGCGGATTTCAGCCCCGGCGGCGGCGCGCAGATGTATGCCTACGACGTGAACGGCGACGGCCGTCAGGACGTCATCACGAGCATCGCGGCCCACGGCTACGGGCTGGGTTGGTACGAGCAACTCGCGGAGCAGGACACCGACGGCAACGCCCGGTTCAAGGCGCACGTGTTCATGAACAAGGAGCCGGATGAAAATCGCTACGGCATCAGCTTCTCACAATTGCACGCCATCGAACTGGTCGATATCGACGGCGATGGACTCAAGGACATCGTGACCGGCAAATGCTTTTGGGCGCACGGCCCGACCGGCGATCCGGAGCCGGGCGCACCGGCGGTGCTTTACTGGTTCCGCCTCGTGCGCGGCGCGGATGGGCGCGTCGATTGGGTGCCGCACCTGATCGATGACGATTCCGGCGTGGGCCGGCAGATCGGCGTCGCGGATGCCAATGGCGACAACCTGCCAGACCTGATCATCGGCAACAAAAAGGGCACGTTCGTGTTCCTACAAGAGACGAAGAAGGTCTCGGCCGAGGAATGGGCAAAGGCGCAGCCGCCCGTGAAGTTCGCCAATTTCGACGACCAGCAATTGAAACCGGGCGAAGTAATTCAAAGGACCGGCCCGCCCCGGTAATGCCCGGTGGCAGCGTTGGCGGTCTCCTCAAGCCGCCTGCTTGGCGTCATTGCCCGCTGCCTGATCCTTTGCCACACTCGGTGCCATGCGTTACCGGCGATTTGGCGTTCAGATTCAATTACGTTGCCCCACAGCGCTCATCATTGTGGGAGCGTTGTGCCTTACAGGCTGCGAAAGACAAAGGTCCTTTGAGGTCGTGGATGGCCGGCCGCCCGTGGACAAAATCGAGTTTTTCAAGGTCAACGGAAAATTGAACACCATCGGACTCAAGCTGGCCTCCGGGGTGCAGCTCTCCAATTTCGTGAACGTGGCAATGTTCGATGGCTTGCACCCGAAGATGAGTTACACCGAGGTCACCAACCTTCTGGGCCGGCCAACTGGAACCCGACTTCACCCATTCTGGAGAGAGTCCATGCCGGCTTATCGCGTGACACATGGTGAACTGGGATTGTTCGCCATGTTCGTGGCCCCCGGAGATTCACAGCCGCTTCACTGGGAGGTTTATTTCTTTCCCACCGATCATTCCCCCGAGCAGTTCATCTTGGATGCCTCCGTCCGTGAGCAGGCGTTTGAGCTGGTGCAGCGTAAGAAGCCGCCGCCTGTTCTGATCTCGGCTGCCGGCCTGGGTGGCGTCCATCTGCAGATGACCAGCAACCGGGTGGACTACATGTATTTCGTCCGGTGACCGTTGATGCCTTCGTGGCGTTGCCCTCGCGGCGGAGCTCTGCCACACTTC
>CAYXDZ010000071.1:0-11945 GCA_964463815.1 uncultured Verrucomicrobiota bacterium
GCCCGCGAGAACGCGCGGCGGCATGGAGTCCTTGATCGTGTTGAGTTCCTCGAAGGCGACGGGTTTGCCGCACTTTCGTCCGGCCTGAAGTTTGATTTGATCATCTCAAATCCGCCCTACATTCCGAGCGCCGAGATTGAAACGCTCGAACCCGAGGTGCGCGATCACGATCCTCGGTTGGCGCTGGACGGCGGGGCGGACGGTCTCGATTTCTACCGCCGCATCGCCGCCGAGGCACCGTCCTGGCTCAAGGCGGGCGGCAAATTAATGCTCGAACTGGGCCACAACCAGGCCACCGCGGTGCGCGAGCTTTACGAGCGTCAAATGTGGATTGTCGAAGCCATCGAGCCTGACTACAGTCGCATCCCAAGAATCCTGATCGCCCGTCGCGGTTGACGGCCGGCGGGATCCATTCGATTCGTTCCCAGGAATTTTCATGGAAAGTCTGTTGATCAAAGGCGGCGTGCCGCTGCGCGGGGAAGTTCACATCAGCGGGGCCAAGAACGCCGTGCTGCCCATCATGGCCGCCACGCTCTTGACGGCCGAGGAATGCGTCATCCGGCGCGTGCCCGACCTCACCGACGTCGAGTTCATGGGCAAGATTCTCGCCTCGCTCGGCGCGGAGGTGTCGCTGAAGGACGGCGAACTGCGCGTGAAGGCGGCGAAGATCAAGGGCGTGGGCGACTACGATTTGATCCGCAAGATGCGCGGCTCGATCTGCATTCTCGGCCCTTTGGTTGCGCGGTTGCGCAAGGCCAGCGTGTCGCTGCCCGGCGGTTGCGTGATTGGCTCGCGGCCGGTGGACCTGCACTTGAAGGGCCTCGCCCGGCTCGGCGCCAAGATCACCATCGAAGCCGGTTACGTGCGGGTCAAGGCACCCAAGTGGCAGGGCGCGGAAGTGTTTCTCGGCGGGCGCGTCGGCTCGACCGTGCTCGGCACGGCGAACATCATGATGGCCGCCACGCTGGCCGAAGGCGTGACCGTGATCGAGAGCGCGGCGTGCGAACCCGAGGTCGTCGATCTCGCGAACTTCCTCCTGGCGATGGGCGCGAAGATTATGGGTGCGGGCAGCCCGACCATCACCATCACCGGCGTGAAAGAATTGCACGGGGCGACCCACGACGTGATTCCCGACCGCATCGAGGCGGCGACGTTTGCCATCGCGGCGGCGGTGACCAAGGGCGAAGTCATTATTCACGGCGCACGCCTCGACCACTTGCAGGCCGTGCTCGAGAAGTTGCGAGAAGCGGGCGTGAAGATGGAGCGCCAGGGCTCGAGCCTGTTGATCAAGAAGGGCGGCCGGCTCAAGCCAGTGGATGTCACCACGCTTCCCTACCCCGGCTTTCCGACCGACGTGCAGGCGCAGTTCATGGTGTTGATGGCGGTGGCGAAGGGTATCAGCATCATCACCGAGCGGATCTTTGAAGCGCGCTTCATGCACGTCAGCGAGTTGGCGCGACTGGGTGCGGACATTGCCATTGAAGGGCCCAGTGCTATTATCAAAGGCGGTCAGCCCCTGAGTGGCGCCCCCGTGATGGCGAGTGATCTCCGGGCCTCGGCCGCGCTGGTGCTGGCCGGCATGGCCGCGAAGGGTACGACGCAGGTCAACCGGATTTACCATCTGGACCGGGGTTATGAGAAGATAGATGAAAAGCTCCGCAAGCTGGGAGCACGAATCGAAAGGGTCAACGAATCATGAACAAGCTGATTGCCATCCTGCTGATCGCCGGCGCGTGCTGGGGCGTCTGGTCGCTGCGGAACTACTACCTCGAAAAAGAGGCCGAGAGTTCCCACCGGATCTACGACAACCCGGACGAGCAGCCGACGGACATTGTCCCCCAGCAGTTGCCCGGCCTGCATCATACTTTGGAAATGCCCCTGCAAACGGCGACCCGCGGTGGGGCCGCCAGTTTGAAGAAGTTTCTCGATCAGTATCGTGGTGCCATCAAGGATCCGCGGCTGGCCTGGATCGAACTGGACTACGTTTCGATGGTGGGCATGCGTGATCCCGCGCAGGCCCGCGCGATCTTTGCCGACGTCAAGAAGCGCACGCCCACCAACTCGGTGATTTATCCGCGCATCCAGAAGTTGGCCAAGGTTTACGAATAGTCCGGCACAATTTGGCTGGCCGTCGCCGCCCGCCCGGCGGTAGGGTTTACTCGAATCCAGCAACCCAGCTCCGGCTTATGGACGTTATTTTCAATTGCCCGAACTGCGAACAGGAACTCCAGGTGGAGGCCAGTGCCGCCGGTTCGGAGATCTCCTGCCCCACATGCAACACCACCCTGGTCATTCCCACGGCAGACGAGGCGAAGTCCGTCGTGGAGTCGCAGACGCCGGCCCCGGGTGGCGTGACCGCGCCGGTCTCGGAGACGACGGCCGCAACCTCGGGTGAGCACTCCGGCGCCATGGCCTCCAGCGCGGCCGGCAAGTTGCACATGCACTTTGTCGTGCCGCAGCATGACAAGCCGACGGATTCACTGATCCAAAAGCCCAACAAGCCGTTGGAAGTCGCGGCCAAGGACACCGAGAAGAAGATCCGCACCAAGACCATCCGTCACACGGACTGCATCGAGGTCGGCAAGGATCGCTATGATGAGCTGGTGTCGGAGTTCCTCCAGAAAGTCGGTCGCGACAACATCATCAGCATCAGCCCGATCAACTACACCCACATGGACTTGGGCACCCGGGCGTTGATGACCGAGTATGGCGTGACCGTGGTTTACGTCGGCTGAGGAGCTTCCCCGGTCAGCACGGCGAGCAGGGCGGCCGCATCCCGATAATCGGGGATCACCACATCGGCACCCACCCCAAGCAGGCGCTGACGCTTCCATTCATCCACGTTGCCGGAGCCATTGTGGGCTTCATCACTGGCCACGGCGACGGCCAGCCCGCCGACTTGTTTGGTGTTTTCGATTTCCACGTAGCCATCACCAAACGCGAGCAGGTTCTCGCCCGTGATCTGGTTTTCGGCCAGGATCCGGTCGATCACCAGCTTCTTGGAAAACGACTTGTAGTCATCCTGCGCGCCGTAGATGTGCCGGCCAAAGTAGCGGGTCAGATCAAGCATGGCCGCCTCGTGCTTTACGAAGACCTCATCCGTGCCGCTGGCCAGATACAGGTGGCACCCGCGCCCGTGCAGCAGTTCGAGCAGTCGCCGGGCAGCAAACACCACCAGGTCGTCGTGCTGAATGGTCCCGCTGGCGAGGCCATCCACGCGGGCTTGAATGCGCAGATCCAGGCGGCGCAGGTATTCGTGCTTGTACCAAAGCGGTTCCTGGGGGGTACCGCCCCGATCCTTGATCCGCTCGGCCAGTTGCATCATTTGGTAAATCGTCTGCTTGCCGTTCAGCCGCATGATGTCGTCGGTCACCAGTTGCCGGACTGATTCCTCTGTGTCACCGGCCTGGCGGGGAAGGTATTCCATGAACATGGGAATCATCACTTCCGGCCAGCCCTGGCGGATCAGGGAAAGCGTGCCGTCGAAATCAAACAGCACATGGGAGAGGTTGGGGCGGGGCTGGAAATGGGCGGCGAATTCGATGTGGCCGGCGAAATGAAGGGCGGAGTTCACGATGGTTAGACGGTGGTGGCTGCTGCGGGTCGGGTTCGTCGCGCGAAACGATGCCGGTTGGCCGCACCGCGCACAAGCGGGGAATACTGGCCAAGTCGTGGTCGATACGCTACAACGCGCGCATGTCCAAGAAGTCCGGAAGAAAAACGTTGCCGGTGAAGCCCGCACCGGCCGCCGAGCCAACCCCTGAAGTGCCCGCTGGTGGTGGCGCGCGGCTGGGTCTGCTGCGCCTGGCGCAACTTCAGTTCGCACTCGCGTTCGCGGTCTCCTGTTACCTCGCCTACACGGCTTTTTCCAGCGGGTCAGTGGCCGGGTGCGGGGCCGGGTCCGATTGCGGCGCGGTGCTCAGCAGCCGTTGGGCCTATTGGTTCAACCTGCCGGTGAGTGCGCCAGCGGCAGTGTTCTACGTGGTCTTGCTGGTGACTTCCGTTTTTGCGGGACCGAGCCGGAATGCGCGCGTGCAGTCCCGCGCCTGGACTATTCTGGTCGCCGGTGCCTTCGCCGTTCTGGGTGCCGCGTTGTGGTTCATTGGGTTGCAGGCGGCCATCATCGGCAGTTGGTGTCCCTACTGCGTCGCGGCGCATGTGCTGGGCGGAGCAGGTGCGTTGCTCGTCCTTTTGGCGGCACCTTTTGTCATTCGCGGCGGCACGGGCAAGCCGATGATTTTCGGCGTGAGCCAGCGGGCCATGCCGGCGGTCTTCGGGGTGCTGGCGCTCGTGCCCCTGGTCTTCGGCCAATACCTGAGCAAGCCTCCGTCGGCCGCAGTCGCGACGCTCTCACCGGCTTCGACCGCGTCAACCACCACAACCTCGGCCGGGAATGTCGCCGCCACGCCCACGCCAGCCGTCGCCTCCGCCGAACCATCGCGGAAATACACCCTGCACGATGGTAAGTTTGTCATCGAATTGCACGAAGCGCCAATGATCGGCCGGCCGGACGCGCCGCACATCGCGGTGACGTTGTTTGATTACACCTGCGCGCACTGCCGCACCCAGCACGGTTTGCTCAAGCGTGTGCAGGCCAGCTTTGGCAATGACCTCGCCATCGTTCTTGTGCCCATGCCGCTGGACGCGAGCTGCAATCCGTTGTTGTCGAGAACCGGCCCGGACCATGTGAACGCCTGCGCTTATGCCCGAATCGGCATGGCCGTCTGGCGGGCGCGGCCCGAGGTGATGATGGAATATGAGAACTGGTTTTTCGAGCCGGCCAAGCCACGGCCGGTCGCGGACGTGCGGGCCAAGGCAATGGAACTGACCGGCCGGGCGGACTTTGACGCGGTGCTTGCCGATCCGTGGATCGAGAACTGGCTCAAGCTGGGGCGTGATCTCTTCAAGGCCAACTGGGATCGCACCGGCCACAACTACCTACCGATGCTTAATGTCGGCCCGGTGCTATCCGCCGGTCAGATCAAGAGTGATGCTGAGCTGTACGGGTTGCTGGAACAGCATCTCGGACTCAAGCGGCCGGTTCCGGTGGCCGCCCCGACGACGGGCGAGTAACCATCACCCGGCTTTCAGACCGCGCCGGGCCAGCACCGCCGCGCCGTAGATGCCGGCTTTGTCACCCAGCTTGGAGGGGATGATCTTAATGCCCTTGGCGACGCCGGGCAGCGCGAACTTGCGGGCGTTTTTCTCAATCAGGTCGAACATCACATTCTCGAGTGCTTCGATCAGTCCGCCGCCGACCACGATGACCTCGGGATTCAGCAGGTTGATCACGTTCGCGAGCCCGATGCCGGCATAGACGGCGGCTTCCTCGACGATCGCTTGTGTAAGCTTGTCCCCCTTGCGGACGGCTTTGCGCAGATCGCCGCTGCGCAGGTCATCGAGATCAGCGCCGAGCGTCTCGGTGAGAATCGTTTTCTTGCCGTCCTTCACCGCCTGTTTGATGCGCCGGAAGATGGCCGTCCGGCTGGCCAGATCCTCGAAGGTTTCGCCGGGGTTGTCCTTGTCCGCCGCACCGCCCGCGCGAATGATCATGTGGCCGATCTCGCCGGCGGTACGGTTGAAGCCGGAGTACATCTTGCCGTTGAAAATCAACCCGGCCCCGATTCCGGTGCCGAGAAAAACGCCGACGAGATCGCGCGACTGTCCGCCGAGTTCGACCTCATGCACTCCGAGCGTGCAGGCGTTGCAATCGTTGTCGAGGAACACGGGCACTTCGAGGCGCTTCTCGAGTTCCTTCTTCAGTTGCACATTCTGCCAGCCAAGATTCGGGCCGTTGATAACCACCCCTTCCGTCGTGTCCACGGCACCCGGTGCGCCGATGCCGACGGCCTTGACCTGCTTGAAGGTGAGGTCGCACTCATCCACGGCGTCGCGCACGCAGCGGGCGATGCGGTCGATGACTTCTTCTGTGGAGCGTTGCGCCTTGGTGCTGATCTTTAGCGTGCCGGCGAGGTCGAGGCTGTGGTTGAAGATGCCGGACAGGATTTTGGTGCCGCCAAAATCCACCCCGATGATTAAATCTGATTTCTTGTCGATGGACGCCATGCGATGCGCTGGGTTGCGGTTTGCCTGAGCTGGATGTTCGCTGGCCGGAAACTACGGGCCGGCCACGATGGATTCGATGTTTCGCTGCAATTCCCGGTGGATGACTTCGGGCGGGCGGTCCCCGTTCACGATGGTGAAATTATAGATCGTCTGCAAATGGCGGAACTGGTCCATGACCATCCGCTGGTACTTGAGAAAGCTGTCGAACATGTCGCGCGACAGCCCGAGGTCCATGCCGCTCTCCCAGTAGTCCAGCGCGAAGTCCTTGGCGAAATTGCGCTGCACCAGGTTTTCCGGGGAGACGTTCAGGTAGAAAACCGCGTCCGGTTCGAGCGCGATGCTGTAGAGGTTTTTCAGCCAGGTTTCGTCCATGCCGCGCACAAGATCACGAGCCATCAAGGTGTAGATGTAGCGGTCGCACAAGACCATGAACCCGGCGCGCAGGGCCGGCAGGATGCGGTTTTCGATCTGGTCGGCAAAGTCCGTCGCGTAAAACAGGCTGAGGGTGGTTCGGCTGAGAATGTTGCCGCGCTTGGCCTGGTCCAGTTCCTCGCTGACCAGGTTCGAGCGTTTCAAGCCGACCTGCACCGTGGCGTGGCCGGTGGCTTCGAGCCACTCCACGAGCTTGGCAATCTGGGTGGACCGGCCGGAACCATCCGCGCCTTCCACCACGATGAGTTTGCCGCCCAGCGCCGAGGCATCCACGCCGGGCAGGCCGTGGCCGTAAAAGCGATGCCGGGTCCGGCGGGGCGTAACGATGTGCCGCCGGATACGGGGGGCCAGGGGGCGCTTTTTTGCAGGGGAGCGTTTCATGTCAGCACAAACTGGAAGTCGGCGAGCGGGATGTTTTTCGCCACCAGAGTGCGCAGGATCTCCTGCTGCGGCTCGATGGTTTCGTTTGCATCGATCAGTGAGAAATGAAACTCGGTGCTCATTGAAAGGTACTGCTCGAGCAGCCGGCCTTGGAAAATGCGGAAGCTCTCCTGAATGTCAGCCGACAAGCCCAGGTCCATGCCGGCTTCAAAATACTTGAGTTGCGGCCGGCCTTGCAGGATGCGGTTCAGCGAGACTTCCAGATCCGCCTTGAAGAAGAAAGTCAGGTCGGGCAGGCACGCGAAATCGTACAACCCCCGCACCCAGTCCATCGGACAACCCCGCACCACGTCCCGGGCGAAGGCGGTGAACACATAGCGGTCGCACAACACCAGGTAGCCCGCCTTCAGCAGGGGCACCAGTTGACGTTCATAACGATCGGCGAAGTCCGTGGCGTGGATCAGGCTGAACGTCGTCGGCGTCAGCAGTTCCATTTTTTTGCCCTTGCTGGTGGCGGACTTGACGATCTCCGAAGAGTTCCATTCCGTGAAAAACACCTTCAGCCCCTGTAGTTGGAGCCAGCGCTTGAGCAGGTAAACCTGGGTGGACTTGCCGGAGCCATCGAGACCTTCGACGGCCACCAACCGTCCCGGATATCCCATCTCGGCAAAGGTTTTGGTAAGCACGCGCAAAAGTCTAGGAACGACACCGGGAAAGACAATGGTATTATCCACGAACGATCGGAAGTGCGCCCGGACAAGAATATTTGGTGTCGTTGGAAGCAGGCTGGACAACGGCCACCGCGGAGTCACTGCTTTCAAGAATCATCCTGCCTGTCTCGGAAGTGGAAGGTCCTTTGAGGGTCGACCATTCGCGCCGGATCACGCCGGAAAAATTTGGTTGCGCTGGTCCCGGAATGCGCTTACAGAATGACCCATCGAAGGTCTGGCTGCCCCTCTGTCACACGAATTTTGATTCATGCCGAGGGCGGATTTCCCGAAGATTCAACATTCTGTCAGCCGTTATTTCCGGGTTCTTAAAGGTTACCAGACCGACCCACAAAACATAGCAAGTCAGTAGTGTTCGTTTATGAGCAGACCATCCAATGGCTCACCCGAGACCGGGTCGGGCTACCTTGAAATCGCGGAGAAGGGTTTCGGCTTCCTGCGCTCGCCCGATCAGCATTTCAGCCCGAAACCAACCGATATTTTTGTCACTCCCGACACCATCAAGCGATGCTTTTTGCGCGAGGGAGCCCTGGTTTCCGGTCTGCTCCAGCCGCCGCATCGGGGCACGAATCCGCAGTTGCGTCATGTCGAAACGGTGAACGGCATGCCTTTCCAGGAGTACACGAAGGCACCGCGGTTCGAGAATCTGGTCACGATTGATCCCACTCAAAAGATCAATCTAGAGACGGCTCCCGAACTCCTTGAAACCCGAATCATCGACCTTGTCACCCCCATCGGCAAGGGCACTCGCGGCCTGATCGTGGCCCCGCCGCGCACCGGCAAGACGACCATCCTCAAGCAGATCGCCAACGCCGTGACCACCAATCATCCCGAGGTCGAGTGCGTGGTGCTGCTGATCGACGAACGGCCCGAGGAAGTCACCGACTTTCAACGTTCGGTGAAGGCGGAAGTCATCGCTTCCTCAAACGATCAAGATCTGGAAACCCATGTGCGGCTGTCGCGTTTCGTCATTGAGCGCTGCCGTCGCCGCGTCGAGGCCGGCAAGGATGTGTTCGTGCTGCTCGACTCGATCACCCGCGTGGCCCGCGCTTACAACAGCGTTCACGGCGGTTCCGGCCGCACCATGACCGGTGGCGTGGACGCCCGCGCCCTGGAGATTCCGCGCAAGATGTTCGCCTCCGCGCGCAACATCGAAGACGGCGGTTCGCTCACCATCATCGCCACGGCCCTCGTGGATACCGGATCCCGGATGGATGAGTTGATCTTTCAGGAGTTCAAAGGCACCGGCAACATGGAGTTGATCCTGGACCGCAAGCTCTCCGAGCGCCGCATTTACCCGGCGATCGACATCCCCAAGAGCGGCACGCGCAAAGAGGAGAAACTGTTCGATCCCAAGAATCTCGAATCCATCCGCAAGCTCCGCCGCATGATGGTTGATTTGAATCCCGTCGAGGCGATGGAAACGTTGCTCGGCGCGCTGAAGAAGTACAAGACCAACGACGAGATGCTCGCCAAGCTTTCCGCTTGAGCCCGTACGCCAACTGAATCCTTGTTCGGGACGGCTTCGGCCGTCCCTTTTTGTTTCAACGGCTGACGGGTGAATCGAAATGGGAATTGCCAGCGCAACGCACCTTCTGATCTAAGCAGCACTATGAAATCCACTGCGCGCAAGTCGGCTTCTTCCTCGTCATCCCGGCGCGGCGGCACGCGTCCACCGATGGAGCGGATGCTGCGCATTCATCAGGCGATCCAGTCGGGCGGCTATCCGAACGCCTCGACGCTCGCCCGTGAACTCGAGGTCAGCGTGAAATCCGTCCAGCGCGATCTGGAATTCATGCGCGACCGTCTGGATTTGCCGCTGGCGTATCACCCGCAACGCTACGGGTACCACTACACGGAGGAGGTTGGTGCGTTTCCGTCCCTGCAAATCACGGAGGGGGAATTGTTCGCGCTGCTCGTGGCGGAAAAGGCGTTGCAGCAGTATCGCGGCACAAACTTCGAGAAACCGCTCGTCAGCGCCTTCAAGAAAATGGCCGCGGCGCTGCCCGACACCGTTTCCCTGCAACTGGCCGACTGGGATCAGGCCATCTCATTTCGCACGAGCGCGATGCCTATCCTGGATCTGGAAACGTTCGATGCACTGGCCCGGGCGGCGGCCCGGCGGCAGCAGATGGAGATCGTCTATCGCAAACCCGGCACGGCGGCCGGCGAATCACGCGTCGTCGATCCCTATCAACTGGCGAACATCAACGGCGAATGGTTTCTCTTCGCCTACGATCATCTGCGCAAGGATCTGCGAACCTTCGCGCCGACGCGGATTCAGGCGGTGCGCGCCACGGGGAAAACCTTCGATCGGCCCCGGCGCTTCTCGATCGACAGCCGCTTGCGCGACAGCTTCGGCGTGCTGTCCGGACGCGAAAGCCAGGAGGTGGTGATTCGCTTCAACGCGTTTGCCGCCGACTTCATTCGCGAGAAGCGCTGGCATCCCTCGCAAGTCATGACCGATTTGAAGGGCGGTGGGGTCGAACTGCGCTTGAAGCTCTCCAGCCTGATCGAAGTGCAGCGTTGGGTGCTGAGTTGGGGGAGCAACGCTGTCGTCGTTCGACCGCCGGAACTGATCGCACTGATCCGCGAGGAAGCCCGCCGGGTGCTCGCCGGTTATCCGGCTTGAGCGGTTATTGATCCATCGCCATGCAGTCGGCCTGGATGGCTTCCTGCAAGCGCCCCAGAGCCTGCTCCCGGAAAGCACTCCGCCAGCGTTCCGGCAGGAGGACGCTTCGAGTCGGTTCGGCTTCCCGGGATCCCAGTTCGATCAAGCGGGTCAAAATCCCCAGCATCAGCAGTGCGTTGTCGCGACGAAACCGGCGGAGCTGATGCCAGTCCGGTTTGGCTCCCGCGCAGATGTAGGCAATTCCCGCGTCATGTGACAGGCGTGCCTCGATTTCTTCCGAACTGAGGATGCCGCGCGCGTAACAGTAGCCCAGCAGGGTGGCGGTCTGCTTCGCTCCGAAGTTGCGACCACGCGTGGCAGGCCTGATGGGCGACTGCAGGTCGAACTCGTTCACCGCCTCCAGCACCAGCGTGATCAGTGCGGAATCGCTCAGGTGGCTAAGCAGCTCCAAGCCATTCGGCGCGATGGGGTTCTCGTTGGGGAAGGTCTGAGCGCACGTTCTCATGAGGTGAGCATCAAACCGCAATGTTACAAACAGATGGCGCAGATGGGGCAATCCTGTGACACGGAAAAAGCTCATATCTACGCATCCGGATACGTTGATTTTTAAGTTGTCTGTCAGAAATGGACCCGCTAATTTCCCCGCTTGAGCCGTCCGAAAAACCGGCGGCACTGATGCAACCACGAATCAACTGATGTCCGGCCCGCACCCCATCGACACCTCCGGGGCATTGAAAGCCCTGCTCCAGAACCGCATCGCCATCATCGACGGTGCGATGGGGACGACCATTCGCAGCTATGGCATGAAGGAGGCGGACATCCGCGGGAAGCGCTTTGCGGACTCGAAGAAGGATTTGCTCAACAACGGCGACCTCTTCTCGCTCACGCAACCGGACATGATCTGCGACATCCACCGGCGCTTCCTCGAAGCCGGCGCGGACATCATCGAGACCAACACCTTCTCCGCGACCAGCATTGGTCAGAGCGAGTTCTTCGTGGACGACCCGCGCGAGCACGGCGGGCGCAAAGATCCGGCGTTCTACCAGAAGATCATCGAGGACAAGTTCCTTAATGACCTCGCCTGGGAGATCAACGAAACCTCCTCGCTCCAGTGCCGCGAATGGGCTGATCGCATTGCGAACCAGGACGGCAAGCAACGCTTCGTCGCCGGCGCCATCGGGCCGCTGACCGTATCGCTTTCCAACTCGCCGGACGCGGATGATCCCGGTTTTCGCGTGGTGACTTTCGATCAGGTGAAGCAGGCGTATATCAATCAGGTCCGCGCGCTGATCAAAGGCGGCTCCGACTTCCTGCTGGTGGAGACGATCTTCGATTCGCTCAACGCCAAGGCCGCGCTGGTCGCGATCCAGGAAGTCTTTGAGGCCGACCAGATTCAGCTGCCCGTGTCGTTCTCCGCCGCGGTTGGGCGCGGCGGAGAAACGATGATTTCGGCCCAGACCGTCGAGGCCTTCTGGAATGCGGTGAAGCACGTGAAGCCCCTGTCCATCGGGCTGAACTGCTCGCTCGGCCCCGACCTGATGCGGCCATTCCTGGAGGAGCTGTCGTCCAAGTCCGGCGCGTTCATTTCATGCTACCCCAACGCCGGACTCCCCAATCCGCTTTCACCAACGGGGTTCGACCTGAAGCCGGAAGACATGGGCCGGTTCCTCGGCGAGTTCGCGCAGAGCGGTTTGCTGAACATCGCC
>CAYXDZ010000072.1:0-1271 GCA_964463815.1 uncultured Verrucomicrobiota bacterium
CGATGGCGAACTGACGGCAACGTTCGAAACCGCTGGCGGCCAGGTCACCGCCACGGCGGTGGCCCATCCTGTTCCACGTTTGTCGGTTCGAAACGTTTCCACCGCACCAGTCCTCGACGGTTCAGATGCCGGTTGGACCGGCGCGGAATGGATCACCATTGACCCGACGCGACTGGTGCAAGGCCGGGTGGCGGACGAGGCAGACAGCAGCGCCACCTTCCGCCTCGCGCATGATGGCCGCACGTTCTTCGTCGATGTTCGCGTGAAGGACGACCGCCTCGTTTCCAACATTGCGCCGAACGACATCCGCGGCCATTGGCGCAGCGACTCCATTGAGATCTGTCTCGATCCCGCGGCCGGCGCGGAGCACACGCTGGGCACCTACAAGCTCGGCATCTTCCCGTTTGACAGCACCGGCGTGGTGCGAGCCGCCCGCGATGCGGATGCCAACCAAGGGTTGGTCGAGGAAACCGCGCCCGCCACACGGTTGTTTTCGCAGCGCACCAGTGACGGCTACCACATCCAGGCCGCGATCCCTTTGGCGGAGATTGGTTTGCAGGCGGACGCGAAACGACTCGGCTTCAACCTGATCATTTACGATGGCGACAAGGCGGACGCGCTCCCCGGCGAGAACATCAACAAGTCACGGCTCGCGTGGTCGCCCCGCCCCGGTGTGATGGGCCGCCCCGAGGACTGGGGCCGGATTGACTTGGAGTAGCAGGAGCCGACCAAGCCCGAACCCGGCCCGGTGAACAATCGGTGAACAACTTTTACTAGCCCGAACCAGGATTTGTGCGAGTCTCATTACGCGCGACGAAAGAGTCTCGGTCCAAGAACCGGCAGTAAGAGATCCCCGTGCCGGAGCGTCAGGACAAACTCCACGGAGTTTCCAATCCCGCTTGCGGGAGCGCCCGATCTCCTTAGACCTTCGCCGCGCCTTTGCTTTTTCAAGGCTGCCGCCGCCGGTGCGCTGCCCAGCTGGGAACCTTAACCCGGAGCATGAATAAATCCACGAATCCGGCCCGGTCTGCGGCGTTGCTTTTGTCGCCCCTTTGGTCTTAAACCACCGGTGCATTGAGCGCCACACACGAACTCACGCTGACGAAAATCGTCGCGACCCTCGGCCCGGCCAGCAGTTCGCCGGACATCATCGAGCAACTCATCACCGAAGGCGTCCGCGTCTTCCGCATCAATTTTTCCCACGGCGAATTCTCTGAACACCTGGCCAGCCTGAAACGGGTGCGCGCCGCTTCGACGAAGCTGAACCAGCA
>CAYXDZ010000072.1:1371-11938 GCA_964463815.1 uncultured Verrucomicrobiota bacterium
AACACCTGGCCAGCCTGAAACGGGTGCGCGCCGCTTCGACGAAGCTGAACCAGCATATCGGCGTGCTCGGCGACTTGTGCGGCCCCAAGATTCGCGTCGGCAAACAGGACGGAGCCGGCACGCAACTCAGCGAGGGCGGGCGCGTGGCGTTCATTCCCGAATTCGTCGATGCTGACCTCGCCAGCCGGGAACTGAACGGACTGACCTGTCTCAAAGTGGGTTTTCACGAATTCATCTTCGAGGCCCACGCGGGGCACCGCATTCTGTTGGATGACGGCACGCTTGAACTTCAGGCCGTCGAACAAAAGTCACTCAGCGAAGGCACCGCGTTGATCTGCGAGGTGATCGTGGGTGGCTTGCTCAAGTCGAACAAGGGCATCAACTTCCCCGACACCGAATTGACCGTGCCGGCGATCACGGATCACGATTACCGCTGCGTTGATTTTGCGGTCGCCCACGGGTTTGACTTTCTGGCTTTGAGTTTCGTGCGGACGGCGGCGGACGTTCGCGAGCTCAAGGATTACCTCCGCAAACAGGGTGCCCGCCCCGCGCAACCGCAGCGGACCGGCAAGGGCAGCCAGAATCACTCGGCCTTCGGGAGCGAGTGGCGCGCTTTCATCCCGGTGATCGCGAAGATCGAGAAGCCGCAGGCGTTGCAGAACCTCGAGGCCATTGTCACCGAAGCCGACACCATCATGGTCGCGCGCGGCGATCTTGGGGTGGAAGTCGATGCCGCGCAGGTGCCGGTGCTGCAAAAGCGAATCATCGCGACCTGTCACGATTTCGGCAAACCGGTGATCGTCGCCACGCAGATGCTGCAGAGCATGATCGATGCGCCCGTGCCCACGCGCGCGGAGGTCAGCGACGTGGCCAATGCCATTTTCGACGGTGCAGACGCCGTCATGCTCTCGGGTGAAACCGCGGTGGGAAAGTTTCCCGTGAAGGCGGTCGAGATGATGCGCCGCATCGCCCGGCGGACGAACGCGCACTTGCGCTCGCTGCCGATGTCCACCACCACGCCCGTGAACACCCGTGAATCACGCTACCGCACTGCCGCGCTCGCGCACGGGGTGAAGGTCGTCATCCGCGATCTGAACGCCGGCCTAGTGATCATGTGGTCCCAGCTCGGCGGCGGCGCGAGCTACCTTTCCCAGGTGCGGATGACGGTGCCGATCCTGGCCTTCAGTTCGAGCCCCGAAGCACTGCGACGCATGTCGGTGATGTTCGGCGTGACCCCGATCCAGATGAATCCGCCCAAAGACTCGAACGATTTTTTGATCAAGGTGGATCAACTCCTTCTGGAACGCGGTTGGGCGCGCGAGGACGACGCCGTGGTCATGGTCGCTGGTCAGCCGTTCGGCCGTCCCGGCGTGACCAACACGCTGCGCATTCACCACGTCGGCGAACTCTGACGCCGTAGGCGGGCGACCGTAAGTAAATCAGTCCGCCGCAAACAGCGCCTCGGCAAACTGCTTCGCGTCGAACGGCTGGAGATCGTCCGGTTGCTCGCCCAGGCCGATGAACTTGATTGGCAACCCCAGTTCGCGCTGGATTGCCACCACCATCCCGCCCTTGCTCGTCCCGTCCAGCTTGGTGACCACCAGGCCGGTGAGGGGCACCATCTTGTGAAACTCGCGCGCCAAGTCGCATTGGCAAGCGTTACTGCCGTTGCTTCTTGGTCCGCGCGGTGGACCTCGACATGCGCTTCAAACCGGGAGGTGATGAAGCAACGTAAGCAGAAAGCATAATGCCAATGCCAACACGACCGGCAGACTGAATGAGTTCCGCTGGAAAACGATCAACCTGGCCCACCACATCACGCCTCCAGACTCCAAAATCCAAGCAGGCATCTTTAACTTCCGGGCAGCGGGTGAGTTTCAATATCTCCCTGCGCCATTTTGTTAGGAAGCGAACCGCGTCCCTGATTTGTCCATTCAGATTGTCGAAGCCTTTCCGGCTGGCCTCACATTTGAAACCCGATGCTGGAAGTTTTTTTCCACGGGGTTTTGTTCGGGGAAGCACGGGGTCGCCTTTGTGCCAAACAGCACAAGGTTTGAACTTGGAACGCTTGAGAAACGTATCTGGGTCGAACTTCGCTCCCGAAACAATGAACATGCAGGACATATTGGGGACAGGCTATTCGGCGAAGAGCGCCTCGGCAAACTGCTTCGCGTCGAACGGCTGGAGATCGTCCGGTTGCTCGCCCAGGCCGATGAACTTGATCGGCAGCCCCAGCTCCCGCTGGATTGCCACCACCATCCCGCCCTTGCTCGTGCCGTCCAGCTTGGTGACAACCAGCCCGGTGAGCGGAACCATCTTGTGAAACTCACGCGCCTGATTGAGCGCGTTCATGCCGGTCGAGCCGTCCAGCACCAGCAGGACTTCGTGCGGCGCTCCGGGCAGCTTCTTGTCGATCACGCGATGCACCTTCTGCAACTCCTGCATCAAGTTGTGCTTGGTGTGCAGCCGACCGGCGGTGTCAATGAGCAGGTAGCCGGCCTGGCGGGCTTGTGCGGCGACGATCGCATCGTGCGCGACGGCGGCGGGATCGGCGTTGTTCGCACCCGCCACCACTTCCACATTGAGCCGCTGGCCCCAGAGTTTGAGCTGTTCAATCGCGGCCGCGCGAAAGGTGTCGCACGCCGCCAGCAGCACAATCTGGTTCTGGCTCTTCAACCAATGCGCCAGCTTGGCCGAGGTGGTGGTCTTGCCCGTGCCGTTGACGCCGACGATGGAGATCACGGTCACGCCGGCGGGTGCCCGGCGAAGGGCGGGGTCATTCCCGGCGAGGCTCTTTTCCACTTCGCACTCGGCGATCTCGATGAAGTCCAGTCCCGTGCGGCCCTGCGACTCAAACGACTTCCGCGCGGCGCCGATGATTTGCGCGGTCATGGCGGTGCCGAGGTCGGCGCCGAGGAGCGCGGCTTCCAGTTCCTCGATCGAGTCCGCCGTCAGCCGCGGCGAGCGGGTGACGATGCGTTTGATTTCGTGAACGAGCTTGTCCTGCGTTTTCTTAAGCCCGGCCTTGAAGCGGTCGAAGAGTCCCATCGTAAGCAAGTGGCGGTCAGTTGTTGGCGGAAGCGCCGTGGTCCCGGCGCACGGCGACGGCCTCGCGCAGTCGGTCCACAAAGTCAATGGCCAGGCGGACGGAGCCGATCAAGGGTTGCCCCTTGTTCATGCCGTGGCAGTCCGAGCCGCCGGTGGGCAGCAACCGGAAACGCCCGGCGATGCGCAGGTAATGCTCGGTGGTGTGGGACGTGTGGCGGGAGTGGAAACATTCCAGACCGTCCAGCCCGGCGTCGGCCAGCCCGGGAATCACTTCGTCCGCTCGATAGAGGCCGGGATGCGCGAGCACGGCCAGCCCGCCGGCTTCATGGATCAGTTCAATCGCCTGCGCGGCGGTCATCTTGAACTTGGGCACCCACGCCGGACGGCCCTTCTTCAGAAAGCGCTCGAAGGCATCATCGAGCGACGCGCACACGCCGTTTTTCACCAGCACGCGCGCGATGTGCGGCCGGCCGGGCGACTGACAGTTGGCCAGCGCGAACACTTCGTCGGCGGTGATTTTCACGGACATCCAGGTCAGGCGCTCGACCATCTCGCGCACGCGGTTCTGCCGTACCTCCTGGAACTGCCGCATGGAGGCGGTCAATCGCGCATGCTCCGGATCGATGAAGTACCCCAGCAGGTGCAGTTCGTAGCCGTCGCATTCGCAGGTCAGCTCGGTGCCCGGGATGAAGGTGATGCCCAGCCCGGCGCAGGCCGCCGCCATGCGTTCGCACCCCTCCACCGTGTCATGATCGGTCAGCGACATCACGGAAAGCTCGCAACGCCGGCCATGACCCGCCAGTTCCTCGGGCGTGTACGTCCCGTCGGAAAAGTGGGTGTGGAGGTGGAGGTCGGCGTACATCGCGGTCAATCGTGGCTGGCGGTGCCCCGGTTCATGTCCGCGGGCTCACGGTGCGTGCCGGGCGCAGCACTTCGGCTTTCACGCGATCCAGCAGGCCATTCACAAATTTGCCGCTGTCCTCGGTGGAGAATTTCTTCGCGATATCGACCGCCTCGTTGATGCTCACCACGGGCGGGATGTCCTCGCGGTGGAACATTTCGTAAATCGCCAGCCGCAGGATGTTGCGATCCACGGCGGCGATCCGGTGCAGGCTCCAGTTTTGCGCGTATTTCTGGATGAGGACATCCGTCTCATCCCGATGCTCCAGCGCGCCGCGAATCAGTGGATCGGCAAACAACCGCACCGCCGCCTCGTGCGCGGTGGGCGGCGGCAACTCCACCGGGGCGACCGGCCCCAAAGACTTGGGAGCCTCCTGCGCGGCCGCCTGTTGCGAACGCCAGAAATGATCCAACACCGCGTCCAGATCGGCTGGCGCGTTGAGATCATGCTGATACAAAAATTGAACGGCGCGCTCCCGCGCCTCACGACGTACACCCATGCGGACAGAATGCCGGCAAATCGAGGGGGGCGGAAGATAAAACTTCCTCGCGAGGGCGGCCCGATCCGGAAGGTCCGGGCAATTGGCGACGAACCGGGCTGAAACCTGCCGAAACGGGATCTTTCTCGTGTCGAATTTTTACTTGTTCCGCGCACGACGAAGAGGACGAGGACGAGCAGGAGAGGAAGGCCGCCAAGAATCCGCATTGACGCCACGCGCAACTCGCCTCGAACCTTGGCGCAAGCCCGTGAACTGGACGCTTCTCCTCAACAGCCTGCTGGTTGCCGGTGCCGCCGCGTCGCTGGCGATCCTGGGTGGCTTTGTGGTCGCGCTCTGGATGACCGGCCAGTCCGGCGGACGGCGGACAGCCCTCCTGATCGCCAGCGTGGCCGCCGCCGCGTTGCCGCCCTTCCTCGTGGTGAATGCGTGGATTGATCTCTTCGGTCGCACCGGCTCGTTTCACCTGTGGCTGCCGTTCGAGCTTTATTCGTTCACCGGCTGCGTGGCGTTGCTGGCCTCGTTGTTCTGGCCCATCCCGGCGTTGCTGATTCACTGCGCGTGGCGGCAGGCCAACCCCGAGCTTTGGGAGGCGGACCCGCATCTGCGCGGCTTTGCGTTTGTACGCCAACTCCTCTGGCCGCAGGCGCGCACCGCCGTTGCGCAAAGCGCCGGGCTGGTCTTCGTCCTCGCGCTGAATCAGTTTTCGGTGCCGGCGATTCTTCAGGTCCGCATCTATCCGGAGGAACTCTGGGTGCGGTTCAACACCACATTCAACCACGGTGAAGCGCTGGCCCTGAGCTGGCCGATGGTGATTTTCCCGCTGCTGTTGCTGACCTGGCTCGCGCGGCATCCGATCAACTGGCCGCGCGGCGTGCGAACCGGCAGCACCGTCGAATTCCGTCGTCAGCTTGGCAGCGGACTTCACCGGACGGGCGCCGCGCTGGGCGGGCTGGTGCTCGTCATTTCGCCGGGCCTGCCCCTGGGTCAATTGCTCGGCACACCCGGTACCTGGACGCAATTCGCTCCGGCCCTGGCCGCCGGGCGGGCGGCTGCCGGGCAGTCGATGCTCGTGGCGCTGGTGCCGGCGGTGCTGGCGGTGGGGCTGGGCTGGTGCTGCGCGCACCGGCGGTGGGCGGCACTGTTCTGGCCCGCTTATTTCCTGCCGGGCGTGTTGCTGGGCATTGGGTTGATTTTTTTGACGAACCGAAACGGGCTGGAGTGGGTCTATTCGTCCGTGGCGATTCTTTATCTTGGTCTCACGCTGCGCTATCTCGCGCCGGCCTGGTATGGCGCGCGGTTGATCCGGCGCGGTCTGGACCGGGAACTCGCGGACGCTGGCCGCCTTGGCGGCGCGACCGGTTGGCAACGCTGGACGCTCGTGGACTGGCCGCAGGCCCGCCCGCAGTTGCTCGCCCTGGGCTACGTGTTGTATCTGCTCTGCCTGTGGGACGTGGAAACCATCAACCTCATTGTGCCGCCCGGGGGCGAAACGCTCGCGCTGCGGATCTTCAACCTGCTGCACTACGGCCACAACGGCGAAGTGAACGCGTTGTGCCTGGTGTTGCTGCTGATCGCTCTGCTGCCGCTGGCGGCGGGAATCGCGATTTCCACACTGGTCAAGAGAGGTGGACGATGAGAACGCGGACATCGCATTGCTTGTCTGTGTTTAGCGACGGCGGACCGGCAGGTCCGCCCTACCTTGAATGGGTAGGGCTGCGCTGCCGCGCAGCCGTGACTTCCATCGGTCACCTTCAAAAGCCTCGGCTGGGACCGCATTTTGGCCGGATATGCCTTTATGTGATTGCGCTATGTCTGGCGCTTCTTCTCACCGCCTGCACCCCGCCGGACACGCCGGACACCCGCTCCCTCGACTCCAAACTCTTCAGCCACGCGCAGGTGATCGGCGAACGCGGCGGCGGCGCCGGGCAGTTCAACAAACCGCGCTCCGTGGGCCTCGACGGCGACGACAACATCTTCGTCATCGACATGACCGGACGGGTGCAGAAGTTTTCGCCCACCGGCGAGTTCCTGTTGTCCTGGCAGATGCCCGAGACCGACAAGGGCAAGGCCAAGGGAATGGACACCGACCCCGACGGCAACGTGCTGCTCATCGAGCCGCACTACATGCGCGTGAACCACTTCGCGCCCGACGGCCGCCTGCTGCATCAATGGGGCCGGGAGGGCACCAACACCGGCCAGCTCATCTTCCCCCGCGCCGTCGCCGTCGCGCCGGACGGCGGGATTTGGGTCAGCGAATACGCCTTTGCCGAGCGCATTCAGAAATTCTCGGCCGATGGCGCGACCTGCCTCCTGTCCCTCGGCGGACCGGGTCGCGGCCCCGGCGAATTCAACCGGGCTGAGGGAATCGGCGTCGATGCGGCCGGCAACCTCCATGTCGCCGATTCGTGCAACCATCGCATCCAGGTTTTTTCGGCTGACGGGCGCTTTCTCCGCGCCTATGGTCGGCCCGGTAATCAACCGGGAGAAATGAGTTATCCCTTCGACATCCGCATCGACGACGCCGGCCGGCAGTATGTCTGCGAGTTCGGCAACAGCCGCATCCAGGTGTTCGACCGGGAAGACCGGCTGATCGAAGTGATCGGTGACACCGGCCGCGCGCCGGGACAGTTTAGCAACCCGTGGTCGATCGCGCTGGATTCGCAGGGCAACCTGATCGTCGCCGACAGCCAGAATCATCGCGTGCAGAAGCTGTGGCGGCGGACGCAAAGAGCGGAAGCCCGGGAGCCGAAGGTCGAGGACCGAAGCAGGGCCAATCGTTTCATCCGCCGAGAGCCTTTCCAACCCTTGGCAGTATCGGGTAATTTTCAAAGACAC
This sequence comes from uncultured Verrucomicrobiota bacterium, assembly GCA_964463815.1. GTDB lineage: Bacteria > Verrucomicrobiota > Verrucomicrobiia > Limisphaerales > RI-55 > RI-55. The sequence continues at coordinate 8,655 of CAYXDZ010000072.1, forward strand.
CTCAATTGAGCATGTTGAATCTCAGGTCGCTGTTTGCCCTCATGTTTCTGCTTTGCCTGCTGCTTGCGATGGTCGGACTCGTTAAGATCGGCTTGGCTGCGTGGGCTGCCTATCACTCCGCTTCGCCGAATGCCCGACCTGAGCTTGGCATTTTGGGTGGTGTCGGTGCCTGTGTTTTTATGGCAGGCTGTTTCCTTTTCGGCTTTTTCCGGAGGAAGAATTGACTAAAATCATGCACTTCTTTGTTCCCCAGCCAAGACTCATGATTCGGCTTTGGTTCAGTCATCGACATGCGATCATCGGAATTAGAGTCTGCATCTCGTGAACTTCCAATTCACCCATCCCATTTATCTGCTGCTGCTCCTGCCGGCGCTGGCGTGGGTGATCGCCTGCTTCCTCAAGTCCGACGTGCAGATCAATCCCTGGCGACGCTGGGCGGCCGGCGCGTTGCGGCTCATCATCACCGTCGCGTTGATCTTCGCCATCGCCGGTTTCCAGTGGCTCCGGCCGCAGGAGGGGATGAACGTCTTCTTCCTGCTGGACCGCTCGGACAGCGTGCCGTCGCCCCAGCAGGAATTCGCGCAGCAGTACGTCAACGAGATCGCCACCCGCAAGGAGAAGGCGGACAAGGCCGGCGTGCTGGTGTTCGGCACGGACGCCGCCATCGAGTTCAATCCCAACCCGGTGGTGGACGTGCAGAAGATCAACGCCGTGGTGGGCGTCGAGCGCACGGACATCGCCGCCGCGATCCGGCTGGGCACCGCCGCGTTTCCCGAGACCGGCCAGAAGCGGATCGTGCTGATCAGTGATGGCAATGAAAACATCGGCGACGCCATGGCCGCGTTGGTCGCCGCCAAACCGCTCGGCGTGACTCTCGACGTGCTGCCGCTCGCCGCGTCGCGCGCCCGCGATGTCTCGGTGCAGAAGCTCGGCCTGCCCTCGAAGGTCAAACAAGGCCAGCCGTTCGAGGCGCAGATCTTCGTGCAGGCCGACGAGGCGCAAAACGCGACCGTGCGGTTGTTGCGCAACGGCGAGGCGCTCGGCGAACAGCAGGTCACCCTGGCCGAGGGCAAGAATCTGTTCACCTTCCCGCAGACCCTCGATGCGTCCGGCTTCTACAGCTACAGCGTGCAGGTCGAGGCCCCCGGCGATCTGCTCCCGCAGAACAACCGCGCGACCGCGTTTGTCGATGTGCGCAGCGAGCCGCGCCTGCTGCTGGTCACGGCCGATCCCGAGCAGGACGCCCTCCTCACCGCCGCGCTGCGCGAGTCGAAGCTGGACGTGAGCGTGGTGCGCGCCAACGCCTTCACCGACCAGCTCACCGAGATGCAGAGTTTTGACACGATCTTTCTCAGCAACGTCTCGGCCGGGGACCTGGGCCGCGACCGCATGCGGTTGCTGGAAAGCGCGGTGCGCGATTTCGGCGTCGGCCTCGTCTGCATCGGCGGCGAAAACGCCTTCACGGCGGGAGCCTACAAGAATTCGCCGTTGGACAGCGTGCTGCCGGTGAAGAGCGAGATCAGCAGCAAGAAGGTGCTGCCGAACGGCGCGCTGGTGATCGTGAGTCACGCCACCGAGTTTCCCGGGGCGAACCAATGGGGCCGGGACATCGCGTTCGCCGCGTTGCAGGCGCTCGGCCCGCAGGACGAGATGGGCATCGTCTTCTGGGACGGCACGGATCGCTGGCTGTTCGAGCTGCAAAAGGTCGGCAACAAGGTGGAGCTCGGCCGGCAGATCGCCGGCATGAATCCGGGCGACATGCCAAGCTTCATCCGGGTGATGGAGCTGGCGCACGAGGGGCTCCGGAAATCCACCGCGAACTTGAAGCACATGATCGTGTTCAGCGACGGCGATCCCAATGCGCCCTCGCCCGAGCTGATGCAGGCGATCGTCGGCGACCGCATCACCGTTTCCACCGTGATGATCGGCGGCCACGTGATGCCGGACCGCATGATCTGGATGGCCGACCTCGGCAACGGCCGGTTCTACGACGTGCGGTCGCCGGATGAACTGCCGCAGATTTTCGTGAAGGAAACCGCCGTCATCCTGAAGTCCGCTATTGTCGAGGAACCCTTCACGCCGCAGCTCGTGCAGAACAGCGAGCTGGTTCGCGGGCTGGGCGCAACGTATCCGACCTTGCGCGGCGTGGTGATCACCGAGCCCAAGCCGCGCGCCGAAATGCCGCTCGTCACTGAAAAGGGCGACCCGCTCCTGGCGCACTGGCAATACGGCCTCGGTCGCGTCGTCGCCTTCACCAGCGATGCGAAACCGAAGTGGGCGGCCGACTGGATGGGCTGGCCGAACTTCCGCCAGTACTGGGCACAGCTCGCCAACTGGTCGCTGCGCCGGCTCGAGAACGCCGATCTCACCACCGAGGTCGCCATCGATCAGGGGCGCGGCTCGTTGAGCGTCGAGGCGCTCGACAGCGAGGGCAACTTTCGCAACTTCCTCACGCTGCGTGCGGCGGTCGTCAGCCCGACCGGTGAGCGGCAGGATGTTTACCTGGAGCAGACCGGTCCCGGCCGTTACGAGGCGAAGTTCGACACCAAGGAGGTCGGCACCTACGCGCTCAACCTTATGGACCTTGAAGGCGGCGAGATCCGCGGCAGCCTGCGGCTCGGCGCGAGCGTGAATTATTCGCCGGAGTTCAACTCGGCCTCAGCGAACATGTTTCTCCTGCAACGACTCGCCGAAGCGGGGGGCGGCCGACTGCTTGATCCGGTCAACCCGGCGGTCAATCCCTTCAACTGGAACCGGCAGAAAACGTTTCAACCGCGCGATCTCTGGGAGCTGTTGATCAAGCTGGCCATCATTCTGTTCGTGCTCGATGTCGGCATCCGCCGCATTCAACTCGGTCGCGACGAACTGGAGCGCGTTTGGGCCTGGACCCGCGAGCGGTTGTTGTTCTGGCGGCCGAAACGCGGCCCCGTGGAAAGCGATCAATCGCTTGGCGCCCTGCTGACCCGCCGCGATCAGGTCCGCTCCACCCGCCCGACGCCCGTCATCGCGCCCAGCGAAAAGCTGTTTCAACCCAGACAGGAACCGAAGCCGACGCTGACGGCGGAGGAAGCCGCCGCGCCGCCGCCGGTCAGCAATCAACCCGTCGCGGAAACACCTTCCGCACCGGAAGACGTGACCACCACGAGCAAGTTGCTGGCGGCGAAGAAGCGGGCGCGGAAGAAGTAAGCCGCTTCCCAAATCCCCCGACGCTCCCTACGCTCTGCGCGGATGTTCTACGACACGCACGCGCACCTGGATTACCCGGACTTCGCGCCGGACTTTGC
>CAYXDZ010000073.1:0-11863 GCA_964463815.1 uncultured Verrucomicrobiota bacterium
GGCGATGCGGTCGGCGCCGGGGTCGAAGCCGGCGCTGAAAGTTGCCCCACCTTGTCGCGTCACGCCGCTCCCACCAGGTTGGAGAATCCGCCAGCTTGCCGTCAACACGGCTTCGTTGGCGGCGGTCAGTTCCAGGCGGTCGATTTCAATTTCAACCTGAAGGGTGTCGGCACCGGGCGTCACCCGCTGGTAGCCGGCGACACAGGCTTCGGGCAGCTCGCCGGCCAGGCGGCGCACCAAGGTCCGCGGGATGGCTTGGGTCAGTGGTTCGGCCCAACGATGCCATTCCAGGTAACGAACTTCATGATCGCCCAAGCGCTCGACGACGGCCGGTTGTTCGAGGTGGCCGGCGAGCCGGACGGGGCCGATCAATATCGTGCGCGAGCAGCCGGCGTTCGTCGGGGCGGCCTCGGGGGCGACGGCTTCCAACACGTAGAACCGCGTGAGGTCGGTTTGTGGGGCAAGGTTCACGCAGCCGGTCAGCAGGCCGGCGAGCAAGGCGGCCAAGGCAAGTTTGCCAGCCATCGGAGAGGCGCTGCGGAGCGGACACGACAAAGACGACGACTCGGTGAGGGACTCTCGAAACGGGGCGACAAGAGTGTCGCCCTTCCGGCATGTGGGTCGGGGTTTCATGGCTTGGATTCCGTCGCCCGGCCGCGCAGGAGCGCCGCGGGATTACGGGACAGTTCTTCGGAGAGCTGGCGCAGCGAGCGCGCGGCCAGGCTGGTCTCTTCGAGGGCGCGCTGCAGCTCCGACATTGTCGGTGATTCGCTGGCGAGTACGCGCCGCAAATCCGCCGCGGCACCTTGCAACTCACCGAAGGTCTTCGTCGCGGCGTGCGCGGTCTGGTTGAGATTGGTGGCGAGCGGGGCAAACTCGCGGTCGATGGTGGCCAGCACGTCGCGCGCCTTGTCCGAAGTCTCACGGATTGAGTCCACGGCCTCGGTCCACTTGGTTGTGGTCAACAGCGAGTCGATCGAACCGAGCACGTTGGCCAGGCGGTCGTTGAGTTCCTTGACGTTCAATTCGCTCAACGAGGTGTCCAGCCGGGTGAGAATCTGGTTCAACTGCTCGACCATGCGCGGCAGATCGATCTTGCTGAGGTTCTTGATGAACTCGACCAGCCCGGTGGATTGCGTGGGGATCTCGAGATAGCGCGGGCTGCCCACGTAGATCGGTGGCTCGGCGCGCGGAAAGACATCCAGCGAGACAAACAACCGGCCGGTGACGAGGCTCTCGGTTTCGAGCGTGGCGCGCAGGCCGCCCTCGACGGCCTTCTGCAATTGCTCGGGATCGGTCAAGGGTGGCGAACTAAGGCCGTCGGTTTGAAACGCGCGTTCATCGATCTCGATCTTCACGGGAATCAGGAGGGCTTCCGAGCCGGCGACGGCCGCGAGCGAGATGCTGCGCACCTGGCCGATCGAGACGCCCCGGTACTTTACGGGCGAGCCAATCGTCAGACCGTTCACGGAATCACGGAAGTACAGGATCATCGGCACCGGTCGCGAGAAGAGCCGCGCGGACCCGAGCAGAACCAGGGTTACGATCAGGATCGCCGCGCCGATCAAGACGAACGCGCCGACCTTGGCGGGACTGGCTGGTTTGCTCATATCAGTTTGCCGGTTGTTTCTGGCCGTCGCGGGTGAGGAACGCCCGCACCGCCGGGTCGCCGGTGTGGACGAGGTCGCGGGGCGGACCGGCCGCCGTCACCGTGCGGGTGGCGTTATCCAGGAAAATCGCGTGATCGGCCACGGCAAAAATGCTGTCGAGTTCGTGCGTCACCATCACGACGGTCGTGCCGAGGTGGTCGCGCAGGTGCAGAATCAACTCATCGAGCCGCCGTGAGGTGAGCGGATCAAGGCCGGCGGACGGTTCGTCGAAGAACAGAATCTCCGGGTCCAGCGCCATCGCCCGGGCCAGTGCCGCGCGCTTCATCATGCCGCCGGAAATCTGGGACGGATAAAACTCCTCGAAGCCCTTCAGCCCCACCAGCGCGAGCTTCAAGTGAACCAGCCGCTCGATTTCGTCGGGTGCCAGGCCCGTGTGCTCCTCCAGAGGCAAGGCGAGGTTTTCCGCCAGCGTCATCGAGCTCCACAAACCGCCGCCTTGAAACAGCACACCAAACTTGCGCTCCATCGCTTCGCGGGCCGCCTCATCCGCGTTGAGAAAACTTTGCCCCTCGTAAAGGATGTCGCCCTTCGGCGGCCGGCGCAGGCCGATCAAGTTCCACAAGAGCGTGCTCTTGCCGCAGCCGCTGCCGCCCATGATCACGAAGATCTGGCCGCGGCGCACTCGCGCGGAAATGTTTCGCATCACGACGAAATCACCGTACGCCAGTTCCACGTTCCGCAGTTCGATGTGGGGGGCTTCGGCCATGTCAGAACTTGAAGATGTTGAACAGTACGGCGAACAGCGCGTCCGCCACGACGATTGCCGTGATGCCGGCAACGACCGCCGTGGTGGCGGCCTGGCCCACGCCCGCGGCGTTGTTTGGGCAGCGCATGCCGTTGTAACAGCCGGTGATGGCCACGATCAGCCCGAACACAAAACTTTTCATCAGGCCGGCAGCGCAATGTTTGAACGTCAGCGCGTTGACGGTCTGGCTCCAATACTCCAGCAGCGTCAGGTCGAGCATGCCCACGCCGATCAACAGCCCTCCGATGATGCCCGCCAGGTTCGCGAACACCGTCAGCAGCGGCATCATGAGAAACAGGGCGAGCATCCGGGGCAGCACGAGAAACTCGACCGGGTTGAACCGGAACGTGCGGTAGGCGTCGATCTCCTGGTTGACCTTCATCGTGCCAAGCTGCGCCGCGTAGGCCGCGCCCGTGCGACCGCACATGATGATGCCGGACATCAGACAGCCCATCTCGCGGGTCATCGCGATCGCCACCAGGTTCGCGACGTAAACGGACGCCCCGAATTGCTGCAATTGGACCGCGCCGACAAAGGCCAGGATCAGGCCGACGAGAAAACTGATCAGCAGATTGATCGGCAGCGCCTCGGCCCCGGCCTCCTGCATGAACAGGATGAAATCCGCCCGCCGAAATTGCGCCCGCCCGCGAATCAACCTCCCTGCGGCGAGCACCGCTTCGCCGATGAACTCCGCGATGTTCCGGGTGGCGACCCAGCCGCGCGCGACCGACAGCCCAATGCGGGTCACCCAGCCGGCGGGTGGTCCCGGCGGCCGGGCATCCGTGCGTTCGGGCACGGCGAGCGCCAACTCCAAAGTCTTCCGGATGCCCGCCGGCAGGGAGGTCAGGTCACAGTTCACCTGCCGGGTCTGGCTGTGCGTGACGAAGGCGAACAACCAGGCCAGCAGTGATGAATCCCATTTGGTGACCGCTTGCAGATCAAAGCGGACTTCGCCCCCGGCGGGGAACGATGAGGGCAATGAGGTTGCTGGCTGGCCGGCCGAGGCCGCCGCCCAGTCGCCCCTGAGCCGGAGCACGCCGTGCCGGGCATCGAGCAGTTCGAAGGCGGCTTCCGGGGAAGTCCTGGTTTGCGCTGGGTCGTCCAATTCGCGGGCAGTGTTGTCGGCCGGGACAAATTCCGGCAAGGAGCAAAGCCTGGTGAACGCGGGGGCGAGTGGAAACGGCCGGTCTGGACCCGGCGTGACCACTGGGTGAAACATTTCGGCCCCGAGCATCGTCCTGTTTATGGAGCATGAACCTGCAAACCGGGCAAAATTCCCTTTGGCGTTTGGCATCGGCCCTGTTTACCCTTTAGCCGAACAATGCAAGTCAACCTCACCAAGATCATCCTGTACGTGATGCTGCTGGCCGCCGCCATCTATTGCGGCCGTGAGTTTGTCGCGCGTTATTCGGCGTTGATGGGTACGACCGTGGACACCGATCCGCTATTCCTGGCCGAGACGGAATCCCCGGCGGTGGTGCCCGGCGCCGGGCAGGAGGGTGACACCAACGCCGTCGAAGCGGTGTCGGTCACCGCGCCGTCAACGAATTCGCCAACCCCGGCGTCAACCAAGGGCGAACCCGAAGCGGTAGAGGACGCCACCAATGCCCTCGAGACGGCTTCCACCCCTGCGCCAGCCGGCGGGCAGCGCCCCCCCCGACCAGAGGCCATGAGCAAACGGGATCTTGATGGGCGCAAAGCTTCGGATGCTTCCGATGGGATCGCGCTCTACACCTTTGCCCTCTTCGGGGTGTTGATCACCCTGGGAGTGTTGGTGGCGCATGACGTCTCCACTTTCATGGGGCAGCGGACGCACAAGCTGTTGCACAATGACGAGGGCGAGGGCATTCACAGTGTTGCGTACGACCAGGCCGAGGATGTCTGGGCCAACGGTGATTACCTCGAAGCCATCCGGCTCATGCGCGATTACCTCAACAAGCACCCGCGCGAAGTTCATGTCATGGCACGCATTGCCGAGATCTACGAGAAGGACCTCGGCAACCACCTGGCCGCGGCGCTCGAGTACGAGGAATTCCTGAAGCAGAAAATCCCGGCCGAGCGGTGGGGTTGGGCTGCGATCCATCTTGTGAACCTGTATTACGGTAAGCTCGACAAACCGGCGCAAGGGCTCGCGCTGCTCTGGCGCATCCACCGCGAATTCGGCCAGACGCAAGCGGCTGCCAAGGCCCGCAAACGCCTCGCGCAGATCGATCCGGATTTTGCCGTGGAGCAGGCCCGCCTTGATCGCGAGGCCGCCGAAGCCGAAGCCGGTGGTGGGGAGGAGGACGAAGCGGAGACAGCGCCGGACACCAGCCGTTTGAAGCGCTCCGCTGGCAGGGAAACGCCCCCGGCTGAACCTGCCTGGCAGCCGCCGGCCGACGACTCGGACAGCCACCTGCCCAAAGGTTTCCGCCCCAAGAAGCGCTGAGGGGCCGGCCGGCCCGCCGCTTACCTTTGTACCCGGCGCAACCGCGGAGTTGAGCTGCCCCCACCTTGCCGGAATTCTCCCGGTCGGCTCTCCCATTCGGTTTAGTAATTTCCTAAGTTCACTTGCGGGAATCCGGCGGCTTCCTTAACCCTTGGCCATGTTCACCCGCCGCCAGTTTCTCACCCATGCCACCCTCGCACTGGCCGCCGCCGGTGCCGGTTGCCAGTCCACCCGCCGACTCAAGCTCATGAACGCCCAGACGACGCAACGCCCGCTCATCATTTCCACCTGGCCCTTCGGCAAACCGGCCAACGAAAAGGCGCTCGCCACCGTGCAGGTCGGCGGTTCCGGACTCGATGCCGTGGTCGCGGGCATTGGCGACGCTGAGTCCGATTTGACAAACACCTCCGTCGGCGCAGGTGGTTTGCCGAACGCCGAGGGCATCGTCCAACTTGACGCCTGCATCATGGCCGGTCCCGGCCACCGCGCCGGCAGCGTCGCCGCGCTGGAAGGCATCGAGCACCCGATCGCCGTCGCCCGCAAAGTCATGGAAACCACGCCGCACGTCATGCTCGTCGGCGCGGGCGCGAAACAGTTCGCGCTTCAGAACGGTTTTCCCGAGAAGGACCTCAGCTCGCCGGAAGCGCAGGCGAAATGGCGCGAGTGGCAGGCGAAGCAATCCGCGGAGCAGGGTCACGACACCATCGCGCTGCTGGTGCTCATGCCCGACGGCAACATTTTTGGTGGCTGCTCGACCAGCGGCCTCGCGTTCAAACTGCCGGGCCGCGTGGGTGATTCGCCGATCATCGGCAGCGGGCTCTACGTGGACAACGACGTGGGCGCCGCCGGCGCGACGGGCGTCGGTGAAAACGTGATGCGCTACTGCGGCTCGTTTCTCGTTGTGGAATATATGCGGCGCGGTGCGACCCCCGAGGAAGCCTGCGCGGAAACCATCCTGCGCTCGGCCCGCAAAGATCCGAAAGGAATCGATCTCAGCATCAATTACATCGCGATCGACAAGCAGGGCCGCTATGGGGCGGCGGGTGTGGGTAAGGGGTTCGATTTCGCCGTTGCGTATCCCGGTTTCAGCGAGGTGCTCCACAGCCTCGCTCTCAGTGACCTCACGGTGAAGGTCATCGGCGGGCACATGCAGTAGGGTCAACAGTTTTCCCGCCTGCCTTTGAAGATCGGACTGGAGCGCAGGTCAGCCGCTATGCGGTTGTCAGCATCCGGCCCGGCTGAAGGTTTCTCTGAAAACGACCAAGGCTCTTGATGTGCCGAAGACGCGACTGTTGATCGAGGGCAGTCTCGATCAATTCGAAGCGGCGTTGAATGAATCTGTCACGAGGGCTGCCCCACCGGCAGGCGCACGGTGATCGTCGTGCCCTTGCCGGGGGCGGACTTGATGGCCAGTTTGCCGTGGTGGGTCTCGATGATTCGGCCCACCAACGCCAGCCCCAGGCCGGTGCCCTTTGCCTTGGTGGTGTTCAACAAGGAAGTGAAGGCGCGGGCCTGTTGTTCCTCGGTCATGCCCACCCCGGTGTCGGTAAACTCGATCACGACCTGGCCCCCGCTTCTGCCCCGGCCCTTCGCAAGATGGGTCGAGATTGTGAGACAACCGCCCCCCGGCATCGCCTCGACGGCGTTCAACGTGAGGTTGAGGAAGACCTGTTCAAGCTGGATCGAGTCGGCCATGACCAGCGGCAGATCAAGCGCGAGATCGCGCCGCATTTCGACGCCCTGGTTGGTGAGCTTGTGGCGGGTGAGCAGACCGAGATCCTCGATGATCTGGTTGACGTTCACCGGTGCCGGTTTGGGTTCGGCGTTGCGCGCAAAGTCGAGGATCTGCTCCACGATGCGGTTCAACAACTCCATCTTGTCGCCCATGATCCGCACGTCCTCGGCCCGCGGATCGCTGGCCGGGAACTTCAAGTCAAGCGAGTGAAACAACATCTTCATCACCGTGAGCGGATTGCGGATTTCATGCGCCACCTCGGCGGCCAGCAGGCCGAGGGCGTTCAGCTTTTCCGACTGCCGGAGCTGCTCCTCGACATCGACGATCCGCTCGTAGAGGCGGGCCTTTTCGATGGCGATCGCGGACAAATCGGCCAACGCCGAGAGAATGCGGATTTCCTCGTTCGAGAACGTGTGCGGCTCGCCCTTGTAAACGCTGAGCGTGCCGATGCCCTCCTGACCGAACCGCAATGGCACGGCGAGCACGGACACCAGGTTCTCGCTGCGCGCCACCTCCACCTGCTGGTAGCGGCTGGAGGTCTGCACGTTCTCGACCTGCACCGGTTTGCAGCGGCGCACGACGAAGCCCAGCAGACTCTCGCTCACCGGCACCGGCGGTTTGCTGAAGTAGGCGGCCCCGCCGCCGTGACAGGCCCGGAGGTTCAGCCACTCGCCGGTTTCATCCAGCAACTGGAGCGCGCAAATCTTCCCGCCCATCAAGGCGCAACCCTGCTCGGTGATCACCCGCAGGGCGTCGTCGAGGTTCAACGTGGAACTGATGGTCTGGCTGACGTTGACCAGCGATTCGAAGAGCAGGGCCTTGTGCCGCAGTTGCTCGTACAGCCAGGTGTTCTGCACGACGCGCGCCGCCTGCACCGCCAGTTGTTCGAGCCATTGTTGATCCGCCTCGTTAAATGCGTCCGGCCGGTCGGAATCGACATTCAACACGCCGCGCACTTCGCCGTTTACTTCAAGCGGGACGGCCAGTTCGGAGCGGATGCCGGTGCGCACGGAGACATACCGGGGATCGTGGCTCACGTCGCCGACGCGGGCGGGTTTGCCCGAGCGGGCCACCCAGCCGGTCAACCCTTGTCCGGGCCGCAGACGCAGGCGCAGCGTTTCCTCGGAGAGCCCTTCCGCCGCGAGGATTTCGAGGTAGTTGTTGGTGGGGTTGATCAGCACCAGCGAACCACTCACACCGTTGAGCGCACGCACCATTTCCCGGGCAATGAGTTGGAGCGCCTGCTGCGGATCAAGCGTGGAATGGATGACGTTGCTGACGCGCTGCAACAGTTCGAGCCGGGCGTGACGCGCCCGCAGTTCGGCGAGTTCAACGGCCGGCGCAGGACTGGTATTGGCGGGTTCAGCGGACACGGCTGGTCAGGAAGATGCCGAGGGCGGCAAAGCTCAGGTTGGGCAGCCAGGCGGCGAGCCACGGCGCGAGGTGGCCGCCGGTGCCGAGCGTCAGGCCCACGCGCTGGAGAATGAAGAATGCAAACGTGATCACCAGCCCGGCGGTGATGCTTACAAAGACATTGCGGCGTCCCGAGGGCGCGCCAAAGGGGATGGCCAGCAACATCACCACCAGGCACGTCCAGGGGAGGGCGATGCGACCGTGGAACTGCGTCATCAGCAACGCGCGCTTCTCACCGCTCAATTCCGGGTGCAGATCGAAGTAATCCTGCAGAGCGCTCAAGGCGATGACCGCCCGCTTGGAAGCGCTGCGGGCGGAGAGTTGGCTGATGTGGAACTCACTCCAGATCTCCTCGGGAGTTTCGACGAATTCCGGCATGACCAGTTCCGCGACCGCCGGGGTTTGCTCGACTTCATCCTTGTTGGCGGGATCAAACACGGACTGAAGCGCGTTGCGGAACCGCCATTGATTGCCCTCCCAGGCGGCACCATCGGCTTTCAGATACCGCAACTCGCCGTCCGGTTGGGCGGACGCCACCAGGACATTGGTCATCGTCCCCCGCTCGCGGTCGAACGTGCCGATGATCCATTCCCGGCGGTCGCGCTCGTTGTAGAACTTGAAGTCGTTGACCAGACCGCCGCGCGCCCGGCCTTCGGCGGAGTAGCGGTTCAGCACCTCCTCCATGCGCTGCGGGGCGTCCGGCAGGCCGAATTCGTTCAACCAGAAAAGACCGAGACTGAAGAGCGTGCCGACACCGAGGTAGGGCACGAGCACGCGCCACAAGCTGATGCCCGCGGCGCGGATGGCGGTCAGTTCGTTGTGGCGGGCGTGTTGCGCGAGCGCATAGAGCGTGGTCAGCAGCAGGGATACGGGCAGAAGTCCTTCCGCGAGGATTCGGGGCGTCTTGTAGAGGTAATACTCCACCATGTCATGAAGCTGGAGGCCGCCCTCGTCGAAGTCGTCGAGCACGCCCACGATGTCGAACACCAGCCACAGCAGCAGGAAGCAACTGAGCGTGATGCACAGGGGCACGAGCAACTCGCGCAGGAGATAGCGATCCAGCAGACGCACGGGTGGAGCGTAGGGGCGGCCAGCAGGCAAAGGCAAGGAAGGGGAACGCGGGTTGCCGGGGATCGTTTTCGTCCTGGATTGGAGTGTTGGGATGCAGCACCGGCAACGTTCCGGGTCTCCATCAAGCAGCCATTGCCTTCAATCGCGAGGCGGGAAAAGGGGCAGATAACCCAACTTCGCCAGAAACAGCTTGGACCCTCTTGCCGAGCCCTCTAAAACTTCCCGGCCGGTCGCGAACCGGCTTTGTCTTTTATGAGCACCACTGGCTGGACCGAACTCAATGACTTCACGCCCGCCGCCCTGCCGGTCGCCCTGAACCGGGAGATCGTCGGCCGTGCGATGGAGGAAGGGCGCGCGAAGCAAAGCTGGGTGCTCGCATTCGTCGTTGGCACCAAACCGTGCTTCAACAAGGTCTATGGCGCGGTCGCCGCCTGCCGCCGCCGTGGTCTGCCGTTCTTCGTCATCGACGCCCAGCAGCACTTCGACGCGGTGCTCACGCACGGGCTGACCGAGTTTTCGTTCACGCCGCACGTCGGGGTGAACTTCCAGTTGCGCGGCGACCTGGTGCAGAAATCCGCCGAGCTGTTCTACAAGACCTCGCGCCTGGCGAAATGGCTGCGCGACAACTGGCCGGACGTCACCGTCGTGCCGGTCGTCAACGGCGACACCATTCTCTGCCCGATCATCCCCGCGGCGTGGATGTTCACGCGGCGCGAGAAGTCGATTCAGAACGAGGCCGGCCTGCGCGCGATGTCGCCGAACCTGTTCCAGAACATGCCGCGCGACATTGCCCTCGACGACTTTGTCGGTGGCCAATGGGACGCCGACTGGCACCTGCTCCGCACCGAGCCGTTTCCCGAGCAATGGGACACGTTCGTCGCAGCGGCCGGTTGCGAGCATCACATGGCACCGGTCGAACTGAATCGCGAGCACCTGTTACGCGAAGGGTATCCGGCCGAGAACATTTACCTCACCGGCGGCGTGGTCGTGGACGCGCTCGAAATGAAGCGGAAGGAAAAGCCGGCGCAGAGCATCTTCGAGATTTATCCGAAGCTCGCCGAGGGCAAATGGCTGCGGCTCGATGTGCATCGCAAGGAGAACCTCAGCCGCCAGCGGTTCACCGCGATCTTCGGCGCGCTGGAACGGCTCGTCCGCAAGGGGCACCAGGTGAACTTCGTCCTGATGAACGCCACGCAGCACGCGATCAAGCACTGGCAGTTGAGCGAACGGCTTGCGGCCTTGAAACGCGCGCCGAACTTCCTCGCGACCGAGGTCTGGCCGGCCTACGGGCACGTCGTCGAGTTCTACGATTCGGATCGCTGCCTCGCGGCCTGGACCGACAGCGGCGGCGTGCAGGAGGACATGAACATGATGGGCAAGCCGTGCCTGACGATCCGTTTCAGCACTGACCGCCCGGAGACAGTAATGGGCAACCATGGCAACCTGCTCGTGCCGCCGATCAGCGATGACTTTCTGGCGCGGGTGGTCGCGGGCGTGATTGAAGATCCGAAAGTGCTGAACCAGCTCAAGCAGCGGCCGCTGCTCTACGGCAGCCAGGCCGGCGAGAAGTTCGCGGACGCGATCGCCCCGCACGTGGCCGCCAACAAGCCGGCATTTCACTGGAGCCAGCACTGGCTCGGTCTCGCGCCCTTCGACCGGAATGCCGATGCGGACTTTTAACCGGCCGCCACCAGTTTTTCGGCAAGCGCGAAGGAGAGCGTCATGCCACCACCGCCCAGGCCGTTCACAATCGTGACGCCGGGCAACGGTCGATGAACCAACCAGGGTCCGCTGGGTGACTTGGCGTAAATGCCATGCCAGCGCTCGGCGATCTCGAGGTTCGGAAAACGGGCCAGCTCCTGGATGCCTTCCACAATCGCCGCCGAGATGTCTTCGCGGTCGAAGGGATCAACCGTTGGCGCGGTGTGGTGCGAATCGCCCAGCGTCAGTTCACCCAGACGGGTCTGCGACACGAGGAGGTGAATGCCGTGTTGCCGATGAAATGGAAACTGCGCCTCCAGTCGGGCGCGCAGCTTGGGCAGCGAGGGGCAGGCGCGGAAGGACTCATAGTGTGCCATCGTCAGACCACCGCACAGCGCCGGACCAAGCCGCCAGCCGGCCGGTTGGGCCACGGTGCGCAGCATCTGTAGTTTCACCCGGACGAGATCACTGTTTGCGAAGACTTCCGGAAACAGGCTCTCGAAGTCCTGGCCGCTGCACACGAACGTGCGTTCCACGCGCCACTCCTCGGCGACCGTCCGCAACCGACCTTCCGTAACGCAGGACACGTGGTGGCCCAGGCGCAACGCCACCCCGTGCCGCTCCGCCAGCCAACGGGGGAGGGTGCGGATCGCCTCGCGCGGATCAACCGTGACTTCCGTCGGACTGAACATGCCGCCGCGCAAGTGAGTGGTGATGGCCGCGGGCGAGAGTTTGGAAATCTCCAGGGGCGTCAGCCAGCGACGACCGTGATTCGCATCGCCGAGTTGGTGGAGATACTCGGTCAACACCGCTTCCTCGTCCGGTTCGTGGGCGAGCACCAACGAGCCGGCGGGATCGTGGTAAAGCCCGGACTCACGGATGACCTCCAGCCAGATTTCACGCGAGCGCAGGGCCAGGTCGTGGGTCGGTCCGGTTGGCTGGCCGATGGGCCAGACGAGTCCGAAGTTGCGCACCGACGCACCGACAGCCGGGTCGTTGCGTTCAAACAAGACAACCTGGCGGCCCTGCCGCGCCGCCGCCAGGGCGACCGCCAGTCCGACGATGCCGCCCCCGACCACCGCGATGTCCGCTCGTTGTTC
>CAYXDZ010000074.1:0-5381 GCA_964463815.1 uncultured Verrucomicrobiota bacterium
CTAGCGGAGGCCGCCTCCACCCGCTACTTGGCGGTGAGCTTCTGGATTTCGGGGTGTCCGAGCAGGTAGGCACGGCGTTGATCCGCAAATTCCTTGAGACTGATGCCGCCCCGCGAGCCGCTTTCCCCGGTGAGCGAGTTCTGGAACGCCTCGAAAGAATCCAGCTTGCGGGTGTCCCGCTTCACGTCGTCCGCAATCAGGGCCTGACGCGCCTCGGCGATCGGCCCCAGCTTTTTCCAATCGAGCCAGTTTTCGGCGATGTCCTTCACGTAGCCGGCATAACGCTGCCTCAAGGCCGGCACCGCGAGCAGTTTGCTCAAGAGCGGTTTGTTGGCGTCGTCCGCGCCGTAGAACGGATCCAACTCCACGCCGTTGAACCGGCCGCCGCCGGGACCGCCGGGCAGCCGGAAGGTTTCGTTGGCGTCATGCGGGATCAGGTGAAAACGCCCGCGCTCTTCGAGGTAGAGATAATAATCACTCGTGCGAACCCAGTAGCCGTCGTTGTTGATCAGCGTGTTTTCCAGTGCCAGAAACTTCAGCGCGCCGTCCACGTCGAGGATCGGTTGCAGCGCGGCTTCGAGCTGGTCGGCCGGCGTTTGATTGAGCGTCTGGCAGAGCTTGATCAACGCCGCCCAGGCTTCGGGCGTGTCCTTGGTTTTGATGTCATAAATCCCGCGATACGCCGCCGGATCATCGCCGAGATAGGCCAGGCTGGCCTGGCCGCGCGGGCTGCCGGGTGTCTTCCAGCGGCTGCCCTTGGTGGTGCCGAAGCGGTCTTTGATGAGCTCCTTGTTCACCTGCTGGGCGTTGACGTATATGCCCCAGTTCTCGCCGTTGATGACGACGCGGACGTGATTGACCTTGGGCGCGGGCAGGTAATGTCCGGCAATGTGCATGTAGAGCGCGGTCCGCAGATAAGAAGGGTCGGTGTGGGAATTGAGCAGGTTCAACGTCCGGTAACCGCCGAGGTTTTGGTCCTTGTCCGCGAAGTCCAGCGTCACGCTGAGACTGCGCTTGCGACCCTCGCTGACGGTGAAGAACGAGGAGGCCCCGCGAAAGCCAACTCCCACGTCACGGTAAAGCCTGCCATCCACCGTGAGCTTCGCCGGCACTTCCACATCCGTGCGGTAAAAGGCCGCCATTTCCTTTTCCCAATCTTGTCCCTCGAACTCGAAAAAGAATGTACGCACGACCGACGGATCGTAAAATGGCTCGTCGCCGTACGCCTTCACGTCCCCGGCTGACAGACGAACGCCCGGCTCCGGCGGGGTCTGCTCGCCACCCCGGCCGCCACGCGGGCCGGGCCGACGGGGTCCGCGACCGGCCGCCTGTTCCTCCGCCAGAAACTCGCGGGCGGCCTTGCGCTCGGCGGCGTTCAAGCGCTTGTCCCCGTCCTGGTCGAATTGTTTGACGAGATCGTTCCCCTGCGGCGGCCCGCCAGGTCCGGGCTGGGCGTGCGCAAGGTTGAGCAGCAAACCGAAAGCGGCCACCAAAGCGAAGACCTGGCGGTGGGGTTGGGCGAGGAGGTGCATGATTCGAGGGACGGGGATGGTGACGAACCGGTTACAAGAGCGTGACGACGCCGGCCGGTCCGTCAAGCCAGCAGACGCACCTGAACTTCGATCAGATCGTTCACCAGGTGCATCCCGAGCCGGTGAAAGAATTTACCCGAACCGTAGATCGAACCCCAGGCCGTCCGGTCAAAGGTCAACACAGCCTGCGCGGCGAACCGGCCTTGCGGCGTCCGCCCCGTGGTGGCGAGAAACTCCAGTGGTTTCACGTGACCCCGCAGAGTGAGTTCACCGGCAAGGCGGAGGTTGGGCCGGCCCGCGCCGGCAGCCGGCACCGGCTGAACCTGACGAATCCGAAAGCGCGCCTCGGGAAACTGCGCCACTTCGAAAAAATCGTCGCTCTTCAGGTGCTCGATCAGCAGACGGTTCAGGGCTGAGTCCGCGATGTCGCCGCAGGTGAGGGCGTTCAGATCGAGGACAAACTCTCCGCCCACCAGCGACCCGTGGTCGAAGTTCAACTGACCCGACTTGATCGCCACCGAACCCACGTGCCGGTTCAACAAGTTGCGCCCGGTCCACTCGACCCGGCTCTCGGCGAGATCAACGGGCACGGTACCCTGCAAAGAGTCGGTCGCAGACGACATTCCGGCACCTGCCACCGGATGCCCGGCCGTCAGCCACGCGGTCAGGCCGTCGCGGAATTCACTGACCCTGGTGAAACCGGCCTGAGCAAGTTTTCCGGCGGCGACCCGCGATTCGTGGCTGTGAACGCCAAAACCATAAACGACCACCGGCGAATCCGCGCGCAGACCGAAACCGGCAACGTCTTGAAGAAAGTTCATCTTGAAAACGCAGGCATTGCGGGCGGCGGGCAGGTGTGACACCGCGAAGTCATCTTCCAACCGCACATCCAGCAAGACCGGTGGCTGAGCGGTGCCCAGCAAGGCAACCAGATCCGACACGGAGAGGATTTTCATGGCCCCAGCACAACAGTTTGCTCATGCCGCGCAAAGCAATTATCGCCCCGCGACGATCAATAATTGCTCCGCCCAGCACCCAAAACGGGCGAAGAAAAAATTATCCGGGCCGGCAAACTCCAGTTGCCGGGCGCGCGCACGTTCTTTTAAGTTTTCGCCGCCGTCCCCCGACTGACTGGGCGACGGTTGATTACTAGCATGCAAGAATTCATCTACTGGTCTGCGTTGGGGTTCCTGGGAGCCGTGGTCTTTGCTTCTTTTTTCGAGTGGACGCTGCATCGTTTTTTGATGCACCGCCCGCTGGGCAAGCTCGATTATCCGTTTCGCACGCACGCGTTGATTCACCATCACATTTTCAAGGCGGACCATAGCTATCATCTGATCAACGAGCAGGACAAGGAGACCATCCCGATGGCGTGGTGGAACGGCCCCGTGCTGATCGCGCTCTGCATGGTGCCGATGCTGGCCCTCGCGTGGTTGACCGGCCGCTGGCCGATGACCCTCGGCGCGCTGGTGGCCTTCATCGGCTACTACGGCACGTATGAGTATCTCCACTGGTGCATGCACCTGCCAAAGGCCCGCCGGCTGGAACGTTCGAAGATTTTCCTCCGCATGAACGGCCACCACCTGCTGCATCACCGTTACATGCACAAGAACTTCAATGTGGTGCTGCCCCTGGCCGATCTCTGTCTCGGCACGCTGTTGTTGCGCTCGAAGTTGAAGTTCGCCCAGGCGACCGGGCCATCGGTTCCCGACGTCCAGCCGCGCGAGGAACTCGCAGGCACCACCCGGAGTAAACTGGAATCCTTCCCCGCGGCCAGCGAAGCCGGTCACAACCGTGAACTCCAGGCCTGACAAAACCGCACTCATGACGAGGGCAATATTCCAGCCCGGCCGCCTGCTGGCGGTGATGGCCGGGTTGTTGGTCGTCGGCGGTTGCGCCAACCGCCCGGCACCCGGCACCGAGGCCGCGCTGACGGTGATGACGTACAACATCCGCCACGGGCGAGGCATGGATGACCGGCTGGATCTCGAACGCATCGCCCGGTTGATCAAGGAGCACCGTCCCGACCTGGTGGCGTTGCAGGAGGTCGATCGCGGCGTGGCCCGCACCCAGGGACGCGATCTGCCCGGCGAGCTTTCGCGCCTGACCGGGATGACGGTGGTGTTTGGCAAGAACATCGATCACCAGGGCGGCGACTACGGCAACGCGATTCTTTCGCGACACCCAGTGCTGGCTTCGACCAACTTGCATTACCGCATGCTGCGCGAAGGGGAGCAACGCGGCCTGCTGCAAACCACCATCGATCTCTGCGGCGAACAAATCACCTTCCTGTCCACGCATCTGGATTTCCGACCGGACCCCGCCGAACGCCTGGGCAATGTCGTGGAGATCAAGGCGGCGATCGACGCGCGGCCGGGGCAACTCACAATCGTCGCCGGTGACTTCAACGATCATCCCGGCGGCGAAGTGCATGACGCGCTGAAAGCGACCTTCGTTGATGCGTGGGAAGCGGCGGGCAGCGGCGCGGGGTTCACGCATTCGAGCACGCAGCCCAAGTCTCGGATTGATTATGTCTATGTCCGCCCGGTCAACGGCTGGACGGTCACCCGGGCGGAGGTGCTGCCCAGTCTGGCGTCGGACCACCTGCCGTTGCTCGTCGAGTTGAGGCGCGCGCGCTGAACCGGCGGCGTGGCCGGCCCGGTTGCCCAACGAGTCTTTTCGGCCACCAACAATTTGATTTGCAAGGCGGCAGCCCTGTCGCAAGCTCCCGGCGCGACAGTTTTCTGGCATCGTGAACATCGTCATCACAGGCGCGGGCGAAGTGGGCCGCCATCTGGCCGACAATCTCTCCAACCGGGACCACAACATCACCATCATCGAGGCCAATGAGGTGTTGGCCCGCGAACTGGACGAACAACTCGACTCCCGGGTGATGTGCGCCGACGGCACGGATGTGGCCACTTTGGCCGAGGCGGGAGCGGCTGATTGCGATCTGCTGCTCGCCCTCACCAGCAACCGCAACGTGAACCTGGTTTCCGCTTCCCTCGGCGGCGCGCTGGGCGCCCGCAAGACGGTGGCCCGTGTGGACGGGGCGTTGCAGCGCAACGAATGGCTCTTCGACTACCGGACGCACTTCAAGATCGACCACTTGTTCAGCGTCGAGCGGCTCACCGCCGTGGAACTGGCCAAGCACATCCGCAATCCCGAACGCCTGGTGGTCGAGGAATTCGCGCGTGGTCGCATCGAACTGCTCCAGTGTACGATTCCGGCGGCAGCCCCGGCCATCGGGCGGCCCCTGCTCGACCTGAAGCTGCCCGGCCAGGTGCGCGTGGCGCTCATCCAGCGCGGCGGCGAAATCATCGTGCCCACCGCCAGCGACCAGTTGCAGCCGGGCGACATCGCCACGCTGTTTGGCAACCCCGACAAGCTTTCCTCGGCCCTGCCGTTGTTTGATCCGGAGTCCCGGCCCCGCTCGGAGACTAAAGTGGTGATCTTCAGCGGCGGCGAGTACGGCGCGATGCTGGCGCAAATGCTCGAAGGCCGGGAGCACTTCCACGTGCGCATCATCGAGCGTCGCAAGGACCGGTGCGAGGAACTCGTCGAACTGCTGCAACGGACGACGGTGATCCACGGTGACGCCACCTCGGTGACACAGCTCAAGGAGGAGCAGGTCGGCGACGCGGATTTCTTTGTCGCCACCAGCCATGATGACGAGGACAACGTCATGACCTGTCTCCAGGCGCGCAACCTGGGCACGCGTTACTGCCTGACGCTCGTGCATCGCGCCGATTACGCCGACACCATCTCGGCCAACGAAGAGCGCCTCGGCATCCACGCCGCCGTGAGTCCGCGCGTCGCGGCCGGCAAGGAGTTGATGCGCTTCATCAC
>CAYXDZ010000074.1:5481-8446 GCA_964463815.1 uncultured Verrucomicrobiota bacterium
GTCTGTCTTGGCTATTCGCTGGTGGCGGAGGAACGCTCGACCGGCCTGGGCCCGGCCAGCGCTTTCGGCTGGTCCATTGGGGTGACGGCCGGGATCGGCCTGCTTTTTTTCCTCTACGGCCGCAAGGCTGGCCGGGACATCCTGCGCAAAGAGGCGATTGCGGTCGTCGGTCTGGGCTGGCTGACTTGCAGCCTCTTTGGAGCGCTGCCTTACGTGCTCTGCCCGCCCCGGCTGGACCTGGCGGCGGCGATCTTTGAGTCGGTTTCCGGTTTCACCACCACCGGAGCCTCGGTGATCACCGATCTGAACCAATTGCCGCGCAGCCTGCTGCTCTGGCGCGCCTTCACGCAATGGCTGGGCGGGTTGGGCATCCTCGTGTTGTTTGTGGCGCTACTCTCCTATGTCGGCGTCGGGAGCAAGGCGCTGTTCCGGCATGAGTCCTCGGCCAAAACCGGCGAAGGTCTGCGCGCCCGCATTCAGGATGTGGCGGTTCAGCTCTGGCAGATCTACGTCGGCCTGACCGCGCTCTGCGCCCTGGGGTTGGTGGTGCTGGGCATGGACTTGTTCGAGGCGGTCTGCCACGCGTTCACCACGCTCTCCACGGGTGGGTTCGGCACGCGGAACGAAAGCATCGCCGCGTTCGACAGCCTCGCCATTGAACTGTGGATCGTGCTGTTCATGATCATCGGCAGCATTAGCTTCATGCTCTATGCGTGGTTGCTACGCGGCAAGTGGGCGCGTTGGAAAACGGAGGAGGAAACCAAGACCCACCTCGCCATCCTGGGCCTGATCACGCTGGTGATCGCCATTGATGTGTCCGTGCGGATGGAATCGACCGGTGCGCTGCGGGCCTTGCGCGAGTCGTTGTTTCAAGTTGTCTCGATCATGACGACAACCGGTTTTGTGACGGCGGATTTTGACCAATGGCCGTCGCTGTCGAAGATGCTGTTGATCCTGTTGATGGCCATCGGCGGTTGCGCCGGCTCCACTTCCGGCGGCATCAAAGTCAGTCGCGTCATCATTTTCCTCAAGACCTTGCGGCTGGACACGCTCCACGCCTTCCGGCCGAACCTGGTCGCCAAGTTAAGCCTGAACGGCAATCCCATCGACGACGGTCTGCGCCATCAAACCGTGTTCTTTGTCGCGCTGGCCGGCGTCACCGTGCCGTTGGGCACCGTGCTCGTCTGTCTGATGGAACCCGGTTTTGACATGGACAGCGGATTCGCCGCGGTCATGGCCACCTTGTTCAACATCGGTCCCGGCCTGGGCGAAGTCGGTCCGATGCGCAACTTCGCGCACCTCGTACCCGGCACGCAATTGTTCCTGAGTCTGCTGATGATCTTCGGCCGCCTGGAATTCTTTGCCTTGCTCGTGCTGTTCATGCCGTCACTCTGGCGGAAGTATTAACCCGCATCACTGATGGTCATTTACCCCGATCTCGAACAGAAGGTGGTCGCCCTGACCGGCGGGGCCAATGGCATTGGGGCCGCGACCGTCCGCGCCTTTCACGCTCAAGGTGCCCGCGTGTGCTTCTGTGACGTGGATGCACCGGCCGGAGAAAAACTCGCCGCCGAACTGGGCCGGCGCGCGACCTTCAGCCGGGTGGACCTGCGGCGCGAAATACAGGTCAAGCGCTGGATTCAAGGCATCGCGAGGCGCCACGGCCGGCTGGATGTGCTGGTGAACAACGCCGCGTGCGATCCGCGCATTCCGCTGGCGAACTGCACGGCCGCGCAGTGGGACGACCTCTTTGCCCGCAACTTGCGCGCGATGTTCCTCACCGCCCGGGAAGCCGCGCCCTGTCTGCCGGATGACACAGGTGCGATCGTTAACTTCTCCAGTATAACGTTCTTCGAGGGGCCGAAGGAGATGTCTGCCTACGTGGCAACCAAGGCCGGCGCGATTGGGTTTACTCGCTCCCTGGCCCGGGAACTCGGCCCGCGCGGTATTCGCGTCAACACGGTCTGCCCCGGCTGGATCATGACTGAGCGCCAGGTGCAGCAGTTTGTTTCCGCCAAGATCAAGGCCATGCTGCGCCGCGAGCAGTGCATTCCCAAGTTGAACACACCGGAGGAAGTGGCCGAAGTGGTGTTGTTCCTCGCCAGTAATGCCAGCCGCGCCATGACCGGTCAGGCGCTGCTCGTGGACCGGGGCTGGAAGCACCATTGAACCCGACCCCGCCGGTCAGGCTTCCGTCAGCAAGTCCTCGGGACGCACTTCGAGGCATTCATCGTGATCTTCCCAGATGACCGCCGGGTAGTGATCGAGCAACTGGGGAAACACGCGGTCCACCGCCCGCCGCAGCGACCGGCTGGCCTGATCGGCGGCGGCATCCAGCGCATCATCGTAGTCACCGACAGCGGCTTTCGCCGCGCCTTCAAGGTGGGCCACTTGATGGATCTTGCCATATTCATCGCTCCACGATTTCAGCGTGGTTTGAATGTCTGCCGGCAAATCATTAAACGGGATGGCGGTTTCGTTGCAATGCATGCAGATCAGACCAGATTCCACCACATCCCGTGTCGCCAGGGGCAGCAGCGGCGAACGACAACACTCGGCCAGCATGAACGGATTAGGGATGTCCACCAGGCGCTTGAGCCAGATCTGCCGCTGGTGCCCAGTCTGGGCCGCGAGTTTGTAGGCTCCGACGAGCGGATGCGAATACGGCCAGAGGCCACCGGCGAAAATCCCCAAAGTTTGAACCAGCCAACGCGCCAGGGTGAGGTCATCAAATCGCTGAAACAGCAGACCATACTGCTGCCAAAGACGGTCGGCAGGGTTTTCAGACGAACTCATGCAGCGGCAAGTGTTCACGCGGACCATACCCTTTGTCGAGATTGGCGATGCCGCGACCGCATTGCCAAATGTCACAGCAATTGAGTGTGCTAATGGAGCTTAGCTTGATCGGGCATTGCGCAATTATGAAACGCTTTTGCAATGCAAGGAAAGGTTTGCAATTGAGTGC
>CAYXDZ010000074.1:8546-11776 GCA_964463815.1 uncultured Verrucomicrobiota bacterium
GAACAGATTGCATAACTGTTACCGCGAAGGCGGAAGGCTCTGAGCCTTCCGTTTTTCGTTTTTTTGATGCCGCCGGACGCCACCTGCTGGCGGCAAGTCCGGAGCGCCGCTCAATCCGGGATTGCGACCCATCGGACCACGCGCCAGCATCGCGCGTCCATGAATTTGAAACTGGAGACGGCCCTGCGTGATGTGCCGGGCATCGGCACCGCCCGGCTCGCCCATCTGGGCAAACTCCGGCTCCACACCGTCAGCGACCTCCTGCTCCACCGTCCCCGCCGCTACGAGGATCGTCGCCATCCGGCCACCATTGCCCAGGCCGTCAAAGGTGAGCATCTGCTCGTGCGCGGCCGGATCACCGCCCACGGCGTGAACCAGTTTCGGCGGGGTGCGAAATCCGTTTATGAATTCGTACTCGAGGACGAAACCGGGCGGCTGCACTGCCGCTACTGGAACCAACCCTACCTCCAGTCGCAATTCGCCGTCGGCCTGGGGCTTTTCGTTTACGGCCGGATCACCGGCCTGAAACCCACGGTGATGGAGAACCCCGAAACCGAAATCATCCAACTCGAAGAAGAGGCGCTGATCCATCTCAACCGGATCGTGCCGATCCACCGCTTGACCGAAGGGCTGACCCCGCGCTGGCTGCGGCAACTCATCTGGCGCGTGCTGGACGGTGTCGAGGTTCCCGAATCAGTCGATGAACGGCTCGCGTCCACCCAGACCGGCACGACCCGGCTCGACCAGTTTCGCCGGTTGCATTTTCCCGCCTCGGAAGCGGAAATCGAGCGGGCCCGCCGGCATTTCGCAATGGAGGAATTTCTCTCGTTGCAGCGGGGTTTCGCCAGCCGGCGCAACGCCTTTCGCGCCCGGGCGCAAGGCCATCCTTGCGCGGGCGACAACCGACTGATCAAACCCTTCCTCAAGCAACTCGCTTTCCGCCTCACCGACGCACAGACGCGGGTCCTGCGCGAGATTCGCGCCGACCTGCAACGCCCCTTCCCCATGCGCCGTCTCCTGCATGGTGATGTCGGTGCCGGCAAGACCGTGGTGGCCGCTTGTGCCGCGCTGATGGCCCTCGAGTCCGGCTTTGGCGTCGCGCTCATGGCCCCGACCGAAATCTTGGCGGAACAGCATCACACCCGGCTGCGCGAATGGCTGGCCGGGCTCGGCGTGCCGGTCGAATTGCACACCGGCAAGTTTCGCGCACTGGGAAAGACCGGACGTCCCGCCCTCACCATCGGCACGCACGCGCTCATTAACGAAGGCTATCAACCGGAGCGTCTCGGCCTGGTGATCATCGACGAGCAGCACCGCTTCGGCGTGGTGCAACGCGAGAAACTGGTGCGCAAGGGGGCCTACCCGCATCTGCTCGTGATGACCGCCACGCCCATTCCGCGCACGCTCGGACTTACGGCCTACGGCGATCTGGACATCTCGGTGCTCGATGAACTGCCCGCGCGTCGCGGCAAAGTTCGCACCCACTTGCGCACCACCGCCGAGCTGCCGAAGATCTGGCGCTTTTTGCAGGACCAGCTCGCGGCCGGTCGCCAGGCTTACGTTGTATATCCCCGCATCGAGGAAGACAGTTCCAAGGCGGAACTCAAGTCCGTCATTGAGGAACACAACCGTTTGAGCGAACTGCTGAAGCCATTCCAAGCCGGTTTGCTGCATGGCCGGCTGGATGCCCGGCAAAGCCAGCGCATCATGGCGGACTTCCGCGCGAATCGCCTGCAAGTGCTCGCCGCCACGACCGTCATCGAAGTCGGCCTCGACGTGCCCAACGCAACCGTGATGGTCATCGAGAACGCCGGGCAATACGGCCTCTCACAGTTGCATCAATTGCGTGGACGCATCGGCCGCGGGGCCGCGGACGCGCACTGTATTCTCGTGGAGGATTCCCGGAAAGCGGACGCGTTGGAACGGCTCAAGGTCATGCTGAAAACCAACGACGGCTTCGTCATTGCCGAGGAGGATCTACGACTGCGCGGCGTGGGCGATTTTCTGGGCACGCGCCAGAGCGGAATGCCCAGGATGAAGTTTGGCGACCTGGCGAAGGACCGCGACCTCGTCGAACTGGCGCGCGAACTGGTGGAGCAAAACCCCCGGTAGGCCAGCGGCAAGCGCAAGGCAGGCAAACCATCATTCCACCCGCCCCGGCGCGCGGATGGACCGACCCACCACGCGTTTCAAGTCATCACCCAATTCCAGGCGCATCCGGTCGGCGGCCAGGGTCAGCTCTGAAACCACTTCAGGGTGCAGTCCCGACACATCCTTCGACTCGGCGATGTCCGCCCGTAAATCGTAGAGGGCCAGGCTGGTTTCCGCCGCGCGGTATTTCACCGGCTTGCCACCGAAACCGCCGGGCAATCCCGCCAGCGTGCGATACGTATGCGGGAACACCAGCTTCCAGCGGCCGTCGGCGCTCAACACGGCCTGGAGGTCGTTGCGGTTGTAGTAGAAGAAGTAGTGCTCGTGCGGGTTGGGCGCCCCTTCGATTCCGGCGATGACGGGCCACACGTTGCGGCCGTCAATCTCGTGAACCGGCAGCCGCGCGCCGATCAGACTGGCAATCGTCGGCAGCAGATCAATCGACATCACGGGCTGTTCGCTCACGGTTCCGGCGGGGATGCGTTGCGGCCAGCGCATGATGCAGGGCACGCGCACCCCGCCCTCCCACGAGGTGCCCTTGCCTTCCCGCAATGGAAACGCGGACCCCGCATGATCGCCGTAGCTTAACCACGGCCCGTTGTCGGAAAGGAAAATGACGAGCGTATTGTCCGCCAGGCGATGGCGTTCCAAAGCGCGCATGATCTCGCCGACCGACCAGTCGATTTCCATGATGACATCGCCGTACGCACCGCACGGGGACTTGCCGCGAAACTTGGAGGACGTGAACAACGGCACGTGCGGCATCGGGTGAGCCAGATAGAGAAAGAACGGCCGGGTGGCGTTGTCGCGGATGAACCGCACGGCGCGTTCGGTGAACTGGGTCGTCAACTGTTCCTGATCCGCCGGCTGGAGCGCGGGGTTGACCACGGTGTCGTTGGCGAGCAGCGGCAGATCGGGGTAAGTGCCCGGCGCCGCCTCCGGGTGATGCGGCCACATGTCGTTCGAGTAAGGGATGCCAAACCACTCATCGAAGCCGTGGCGCGTGGGGAGGAATTCCGGATGATGACCGAGGTGCCATTTGCCAAACATGGCGGTCGCGTAGTCGAGCTGTTTCACCA
>CAYXDZ010000075.1:0-11733 GCA_964463815.1 uncultured Verrucomicrobiota bacterium
TGGCCTGCGCCCAATGCCACACCCACAAGTACGATCCCTTCACGATCAACGAGTATTATCAGGCGCTGGCGATCCTCGACCAGACCGCCGACAAGGGGAAGGACAACGCCCCCGAGCTGTCGCTCCCTACGCCGACGCAAAAGGCGAAGCAGGACGAAATCAACGACTTGATCAAGCCGCTACAGGACCGGCTCGACACCCAGACGACGGAACTGGACGCTGCCCAAAACGCGTGGGAAGAGGGCCTGCGCGCGAAATGGCAGCAGATCAGCGCGGCCTGGCAGGGGTTGCAACCGGCCACGATGAGCACCACCAACGGGGTCACTTTGGAGCAACTGAGCGACGGGTCCATCTTTGCGGGCGGCGAACTGCCGGACAACGCGCTCTATGAACTCACCACCACGAGTGATGGCGCAGAGCATCAAGCGTTTCGGCTGGAGGCTTTGACCGACGAACGGTTGCCCCACGGCAGTTCCGGCCGGCACGAAGAAGGCGATTTCACGGTCACAGATTTTCGCGTCCTGATCGAGTCGGCGGATGGCACCGCCGTCGAGCAGGTGCGTTTCAACCTGGCTTGGGCAGACTTCTCGATGGGTGGTTACGAAATCCGCAAGGCAGTGGATGAAAGCGAAACCAGCGGCTGGGCCATCGCCGCCTACGAGGAGAAGAACCGCACCAACCGGTTTGCCGTTTTCGTGGCGGAGCGTCCGTTTGGTTTCGGTCCCGGCAGCCGTTACACGATCCGCATCCACCAGAATTCCTCCCGCGCCCAGCACCTGCTCGGACGCTTCCGCTTGTCGCTGGCGGACGGTGATCCGGCGGACCATCGCGCGCTGAGCGAGGTGCCGGACAAGATTCGCGGGCTGGCGCTGGCCGAAACCACGAAACGCGGCGAGGACCAGCGCAAGGAGGTGGCGAAGCATTTCCGTTCCATCACGCCGTTGCTGGCCGAAACGCGCAAACAACTCGAGGAACTGCGCAAGCAGCTGCCCAAGGACATCCCGACCACGCTGGTGTTGGAGACGGTGAAGGAACCGCGCGAGACGCACGTGATGCTCCGGGGCAACTTCCTCAACAAGGGCGACAAGGTCGAACCCGGCGTGCCCAAAGTTCTGCACCCTTGGCCCGAGGGCGAAGCGGTCAACCGCCTGACCTTCGCGCGCTGGCTGGTTTCTCCGGAGAATCCGCTCGTCGGGCGCGTCATCATGAACCGCATGTGGGAAGCCTTCTTCGGTGCCGGCATCGTGATCACCAGCGAGGAATTCGGTTCCCAAGGTGAGCCGCCGTCGCATCCGGAGTTGCTCGACTGGCTGGCCCGGGAGTTTGTCCGCAGCGGGTGGTCTTTGAAAGCGATGAACCGGGCGATCGTGAATTCCGCCACTTATCGCCAGGCGGCAGTGGCCACGCCCGAAAAACTGGAACGCGACCCTTTCAACCGGCTGTTCTCGCGCGGTCCGCGTTTCCGGATGGAGGCCGAGATGTTGCGCGACTACACCCTTGCCGTGTCGGGGCTCCTGGATCGCACGGTGGGCGGGCCGAGTGTCTTTCCGCATCAACCCGAGGGGGTCTGGAACAACCCGTACAACAGTGATCGCTGGGAGTTAAGCAAGGATGGCGACCAGTTCCGCCGCGGGCTCTACACCTTCTGGCGGCGCACCGCGCCGTACGCCTCGTTCATGGCCTTTGACGCACCCAGCCGTGAAGTGGCCTGCGAACGGCGCGCTCGTTCCAACACGCCGGTGCAGTCGCTGGTGACGTTGAACGATCCGGCGTTTGTCGTCGCGGCCAACAGCCTGGCGCGGCAGGTGGTCGCGCTGGGGGGTGACACGTTTGCGGACCGGCTCGACTACGCGGTGCTGCGCGCCCTCGCGCGCCACGCCAACCGCGAGGAGCTCGCCGAGTTTGGCCGGCTCTTCGAGGCGAGTCGCGTGAAGTTCGAGAATGATCCTGAAGCGGCGAAGCAACTGGTCAGCATCGGCCTGCCCAAGCCGAACGAGGGCGACGTTGCCGAACTGGCTGCCTGGATGGTGGTTGCCAATGTCCTGCTGAACCTGGACGAGGCGCTCACCAAGGGTTGATTCCGGGCGCTTCATCCGGAATGGGCGTCGGCCGACTCAACTCAGGTTGTGCCACCGACAAGATGTGATTGGCGGCCATGCTGTTATTGCCCATCTTCCCACCATGACAAATCCGGACCCTTACGCCCTCCGGCCGCCGCCGGGCAGTTCACCCAGTTCGCCCACGCCGAGCATTGACCAACTGGGCGGCCATCCATTCTTGCGCGGGCTTGCTCCGGAACAACTTCAAGTCCTTGCCGCCAACGCGATGCCGGTCGAGATCGCGGCCGGGGAAGTGATCTTTCGGGAAGGTGACAATGCCAACCGGTTCTACCTCATCCACGACGGCGAAGTGGTCTTGGAATCGGGGGACCATCCCGAGCGCGGCGCAAACGTCATCGAAACCATCGGCGGCGGCGATGTCCTCGGCTGGTCCTGGATGTTTCCGCCTTACTACTGGCATTTCGACGCCCGCGCAACGAAACCCACCCAGGCGACCTTTTTCTACGGCACGCGTTTGCGGGAAGCCTGCGAGACCAATCCGCAACTTGGTTATGCCCTGGCCACGCGCATGGCGGAGGTCGTGATCCGCCGGCTGCAGGCCACGCGCCTCAAGCTGGTGCAGGCGACCAGCCAAACGGAGGCTTAACCGGCCGTTGCATCAGTCGGAGTGGAGGCGCGATGACGCGCTGAACAAACGCCGCGTTTGGAGACGCTGACGAAATCGAGCAGCTTGCGGGCGGGTTCTCCCAAGCTGCCGGCATCAAGCCCCGCAAGAGCGTCCCGCAGCCGGCCCCGGCGACGGAACAAGGCCTGATAAACCCGCCGCAATACAAGTCGCTGTTCGCTGGATATGCCGGCTCGGCGCAGCCCAACGGTGTTCAGCCCACAAAGCTCATTAACTCCGGCCGCCACGCAGAATGGAGGCAGATCCTGGCTGATGGCCGCGCCTCCCTGCATCATTGCCAGCGCGCCGATGGTGACGAACTGGTGGACCAGACAGTTGCCCGAAATGAAGACCCGGTCCCCGACCCGCACGTGCCCGCCGAGCAGCGCGCCGTTGGCCAGGATGACGTGGTCGCCCAACCGGCAGTTGTGGCCCACATGACTGCCCGCCATCAGGAGACAGTGGCTGCCGATCTCAGTCGCTTCCTCCAGCTTCGCGGAGCGGTGAACCGTGACGTGTTCGCGAAACACATTCCGATCGCCAATGATCAGGCGCGTTGGCTCGTTGCGATATTTCAGATCCTGGGGCGCGTCTCCGAGCACGGCCCCTGCGTGGATCTGGTTCTCGCGTCCGATCGTCGTGTGACCGGTCAGATAAACTCCCGGCCCGAGACGGCAGCCATCCCCCACGACCACGTTTTCATCGATCACCACAAACGGCCCCACCTCGACGCCCTGCCCCAGGCGGGCTCCCGCATGCACCACCGCAGTCGGATGAATCATCGGCCTAGCCAAGCCCGCGGGCTTTCAAATGTCAGGAATAAAAATAACCCAGCTCGCGCAAGGACGCGTAGTCACGCCCGTTCTCACTGGACTTGTGGCCCAGGATCACGTGGTCGAGCACCTCAATCTTGAGCAACTGGCCGGCCCGGATCAAATCGCGCGTCACCTTGATGTCGGCCTCGGACGGCGAGGGGTCGCCGCTGGGATGATTGTGGACCAGCACGATGGCGGAGGCGTTGGCCGCGATGGCCGGTTTGAAGACTTCGCGCGGGTGAACCAGCAGCGTGTCGAGCGTGCCTTGGGAGATGCTTTCGACGCTGATCAACCGACGGCGCGTGTTGAGGAGGACGATGTGAAAGCTTTCGACCTGGTAAAGCCGGATGTCCTCGCGCAGCAAATCGGCGATCCGCTCCGGTTTGTCCAGTTCCGGACTCTCGCGCCGCAATTCGCCGACCATGCGCCGGGCCAGGGCGAACGCCGCCTGCAACGTGATGGCCTTGTCGCGGCCGACGCCCTTGATGCTTTGCAGTTCCTTGAGCGAAGCCCCCGCCAGTCGGTGGAAGTTGCCAAACTGCTTCAACAAGTCCTGGGCGACCTCGATCGCGGAGCGCCCCTGCAAACCGGTGCGCAACAGGATGGCCACAAGCTCGGCATCACGGAGGGCGGCCGGGCCCTTTTCGGCCAGACGCTCCCGGGGCCGTTCGTGCTCTGGAATGTCTTTGATGCGCTGGGTCATCATCATGGTGGACTCGCTTCAATCAGCCTACCTTCCGATGATCAAGCGGCTTGTTGATTATGCGACACGCTCATGCACCCGTTCGGGTTGTCGCCTGATGTGTCGCCAATTCTCTTCGCGAACGTCCTCATCAATCTCAATGGGCGAACCGCCGCCATACAACCCGTCCCCGCCCCGGCGCTTCGGGCCGGAGATCCAGTCGTCATCGCCGGTTTCCACAGCGTAGTAGTTGGACTTGAACCCAGCCCCATTGAGGCTCTGGAAAGTCAGGCCTCCGTAATAAAGTGTGCGCCCAGTCTTGGAGAAGACCACCCGTCCAATCCGGGCCGTGCCCGTCAGATTGCCCGCCTTGCATTCGACATACATGATGCGACCGACCTGCGCTTTGGCCTTCTTGGTGGGAGCCAAGGCAACGCCGCTACCTTGAGCCGAACAGGTGATCACCGCTTGCAAGTCCGCTGACTTTCTGGCGGGTGATTTAGGCATGACAGGATCGGCCTGGGCGAGTCGCCGATTAGCTCCACCTATTCCGCAAATCCCTTCGCCACAAACTCCTTGGCCGCGGACACGAATCCGTCCGGGCTGCCGGCGAAGGCACCACTGTCCGTCTCGATCGCCAGCACGCCGTCCCAGTTGGCTTGCTTCAATTCGGCGAAGAGCCCGTTGTAGTTGGCATCGCCTTCACCAATTTTGGTGTCGGTCGCGACATCGCCGTTCGGGGTGTTGTTGACCTTCTTGTCCTTGAGATGAATGTCATACACGCGGCCCTCGTAATCGCGGAACACCTTGGCGGCGTCGAAGCGCGCGCTGGTCACCCAGCCCACGTCCATGCACACGCCCATGCGCGGATCACGATGCCGGAGGAGGTTCTTGACCACGGTCGGATTTCCGTAAAGCGAGGTGATGCCGTGATTGTGAATGGCGATGCGGATGTCGTACTCCTTCACCAGTTCTTCCAGCAGATCGAGAATCTTGAAGTCGCCCGGTTCCACCACGATGACCTTGATGCCCAGCTCCTTCGCGAACTCGAAGAGTTGACGGTTCTTCGCCTGGTCCAGCGAAGTGCCGGCCACGCCGAAGGTGTAACAGACGAGCCCGTGTTGATCGAGGATGGCCTTCTTGCGCCGCGTCTCGGCCACGGGCGCGTGGGGGTCCATGTGATTGCCGATCATCTGGAGGTGCTTGATCTGATGCTTGGTGGCGAACTCGACGACCTGGTCGAAGTTCATGTTGCGGAGTGTCCACGTCTGGATGCCGAGTTTGGGTTGGTAATCCGCCGCTGGTGAAACGGAAGCCAGGGTCAAGGCGGCGACACAAGCAAGGAGAGAACGCAAAAGGGATTTCATGGCGGGAGCTTGTTGGGAAAAGACAACAAGGTGAAGCCGAAACTGACCTAAAACCGGAGTTCAACCACAGATGAACACAGATGGACACGGATCAGAGGGCAAACCGCTTCACCCGCGGGGGTGAATGATCCGGATCCCGTGTTCAACGCGGTGTCCGACCGTGGTTTTCCATGCCCTGAGGGTGTTAAAAATCCGAGAAACAAAAAAGGCACCCTGGGGGCAGGGTGCCTTTTTCAAATCGGCGGCGAACCACACGCAGAACCCTCCTTGGTACTTCTTCAATCAGTTACTCTCGTTTCCCATGTCATGTTTCGCCGCCATGGGGTGCCAGGTTTAGTTGGGGCATTCGCCTGGAACAGACACCACTCGTGGGCATCGCATGTGCCATCCCTAATTTTCAACAAGTTACAAAGATAAGCCACGATTGCAGGCATAATGAGTGCGTGAAAATTACGCATCATGCGTGAAAATCACGCATGGCCGGCATTGCCGCGATCTGTCAACTAATTACCTGCTGGATGGCTGACTGAGTTCAATCCGGGAACGCTCTTGCTTCCCAACCTCGCGGCCCGGCATAACACATTGCCATGCCGACCACCCCCGCCCGCATCCTGATCGCCGACGATCAACGCGACGTCCAAGAAGCTCTGCGACTCTTGTTCAAGGGCGAGGGGTATCGCACCGAAACCTGCGGATCACCCAAGGAAGTGGTGGACCGGCTGCGCTCAGCCGACTTCGACCTGTTGCTCATGGATCTGAATTACGCGCGGGACACCACTTCCGGCAAGGAAGGGCTGGAACTCCTGCAACAAGTGCGGGGCCTGGATGACACCCTGCCCGTGGTTGTCATGACCGCTTGGGGGAGCGTGGAACTCGCCGTGGATGCGATCCGCCACGGAGCGCAGGACTTTGTCGAGAAACCCTGGGACAACCAGCGCCTGCTCAGCATCGTGCACAACCAACTCGAGCTGGCCCGGGCGCGCCGCGCGGCCCGGCGGATGGAAGCGGCCCAGCACGCGCAACAGGCCGAGACCATGCCGCAGTTGATAGCCGGCTCGGCGGCGATGCGGCACTGTCTCGAAGTTGTTTCCCGGGTCGGGCCGTCTGATGCCGCGATTCTGATCACCGGCGAGAACGGCACCGGCAAGGGATTGATCGCCCGCGCCATCCACGCGCAGTCTCTGCGAGCCGCGCGTCCGCTCGTCACGGTCAACATGGGCGGGATGCCCGAAGGGGTTTTCGAGAGCGAGCTGTTTGGCCATGTGAAAGGGGCCTTCACCGATGCCAAGCAGGATCGCCTCGGCCGCATCGAGATGGCCGAGGGCGGGACGCTGTTCCTCGATGAGATCGCCAACACCCCGGCCAGCCAGCAAGCCCGGTTGTTGCGCGTGTTGGAGACGGGCGAATACGAACGCGTCGGTTCGAGCAAGACCCGCAAGGCGGATGTGCGGTTCATTTCCGCGACGAACGCCGATCTGGAAGCGGAAGTGGTGGCCGGCCGCTTCCGGCAGGATCTGCGGTTCCGGTTGAACACGGTTGAAATTCATCTGCCGGCGTTGCGCGACCGCCGGGAGGACATCCTCCCGCTGGCGGAATTCTTTCGCACTCTCCACGCGCGGCGCTATCGCAAGGAGCTCGTCGGCTTCCACGGCGACGCGACCGCGCTGCTGCAAAAACATCCGTGGCCGGGCAACGTCCGCGAGCTGAGTCATGCCATCGAGCGGGCCGTGCTGCTCGCCAACGGGCCGGAGATACGGGCCGCGGACCTTGGCCTGTCCGCCCGTCCGGACAGCGCCCCCAGTCTCGATGAGATGAGCCTGGAAGACGTCGAACGTCACTTGATTCAACGGACGCTGGCGCGTTTTGGCGGCAACGCGCGGCAGGCAGCCGAGGCACTGGGGCTGAGTCGAAGCGCTTTTTACCGTCGGCTCGAAAAACACGGACTCTGAGCGTCCCTTTCATCCTGGCCCAAACCGATCACGGCAGCGCTGGCCTGAACCGGTAAAAGCTGTCAGGATGCCGGCCAGCACGCATGTCAGTACGCTACTTTGAACGCCGGCTTTGGATTTTCACCGCGCTGATCGCGCTGCCGGGAATGGTGCTCGCGGCGTTCTGGCTTCAGGCGGGCGTGGAATCAAACTGGTTGCGCGGGCTGCTTCTCCTGGCCTGCTTTGGTCTGCCGTGCCTGCTGATCGTCCTGATGATGCGGTGGCTGCGATACCTGTTGCGCACGCTTTCGAATCAGATCGCCGGCATGCGCGAAGGGGATTTCTCGATCCGGGTCCGCGGCGGCGGCCGGCAGGACACCCTGGGGGAGCTGATCACCGAACTCAATCTGCTCGGGGAACATCTGCGGGCGCACCGGCTCGAAGGTCTCGAAACCGCCGCTTTGTTGCGCACGGTCATGGAGGAGATCAGTGTCGCCGTGTTCGCCTTCGACCAGAATCAACGGCTGCAACTTGTGAACCGTGCCGGCGAACAGTTGCTGGATCGCAGCGCCCTCCAGTTGACCGGCCGGCAGGCCCACGAAATCGGACTGGCGGAATGCTTGCACGGCGAACCGACGCGCATCATCGACGTGGCCTTTGGCGGTCGCATGGGGCGTTGGGCCCTGCGCCGTTCCGCCTTTCGCGAGGACGGACAGCCGCATCAGTTGATCGTAATCACCGACCTTTCGCGGGCCTTGCGCGAGGAGGAACGCCAGGCCTGGAAACGCTTGATCCGCGTGCTCGGCCACGAGTTGAACAACAGCCTCGCCCCCATCCGCTCAATCAGTTCCAGTCTGGATCGGTTGCTGGAACGCCAGCCGCGCCCGGTGGATTGGGAGGAGGACATGCGCGGCGGGTTGAACATCATTCAATCCCGGGCCGAAGCGTTAAGCCGGTTCATGGAGTCCTACGGTCGGCTGGCCAAGCTGCCGCCACCAACGCGCCGCGCGGTCAAGGTGGCGGACTGGGCCGGGCGGATTGCCCGCTTGGAAACCCGGTTGCCGGTGAAGCTCGGCGAGGGCCCGGAAGTGTCGCTGCAAGCCGATCCCGATCAACTCGATCAACTGCTCATCAATCTCGTGCGCAACGCCGCCGACGCGGCGCTGGCCGACCCGGCGCACGGCCCGCCGGAAGTGGAAATCACCTGGCAGGTGCGCGCGGATCAATTCGTCCTGACCGTGCGCGACAACGGGCCGGGCATCGCGGAGACCACCAACTTGTTCGTACCGTTTTTCACCACCAAACCGGGCGGCTCCGGCATTGGGCTGGCGTTGTGCCGGCAGATTGCCGAGGCGCATGACGGCCTCCTGCTCCTGCGCAGCCGGGCGGATCAACGCGGCGCGGAGGCGATCGTTCAACTGCCCCTCGGTTGAGGGCACCGGAGTCTATTTGTCATCCCGCGATTCCACACTGCCGGAGTGCTTCACGGCCCGGAGGAGTTTCCAGCCAAGATAAACGGACATCAGGTAGCCGGCCGCGCCAAACACCGAGACGCCAAACAGCAGGGGCGGGGCCTTCATGCTCCAGAGAAATGACGAACCGAGGAACAACGAGGCGCTGAGAATGCCAAGCACCAGCCGGTTCACCACCGGATCGAGATGCCGGTGATCCAGGTGGACGGTAAGCCGGCCGCTGCGCAGTCGTTGCAGGGTTTCCGTGAGATCGCGGGGTAGTGATTGGAGCAACCGGTCCCAGTCGCGGTACGATCGTTGCAGCCGCAACCACAGTCGTTGCGGCGAGAGGCGGCGGCCCACCGCGCGCGTGTAGAACGGCTGGATCACCTCGGCGAGGCTGAAGTCGGGATTCAACAATTGCGCGGTGCCCTCCAGCACCACCAGGGTCCGCAACAGGAGCGAGACTCCGGGCGGCAGCGAAATGCGATGCCGCCGGATGATGTCCGCCAGGCTGCGCAGCGCACCAGCCAGGTCGAGTTCATTGATCGACTGCCCGGTGTACTCGGCCACGAAGTCCGCGAGGTCCGCGCGAAGCTGCTCGCGGGCGACATTCGCGGGCACGGCCCCGATGAGGAACACCGCGTCCGTAAGCGACTCGGCATCGCGTTGCGCGACCGCCAGCAGCAGCGCTTCAATTTCATCACGCAGGGATTCATCCAGCCGGCCGGCCATGCCGCAATCGAGCACGCCGATGACGCCGCCGGGCAGGAGCATCAAGTTTCCGGGGTGCGGGTCCGCGTGATAGAACGAATCCCGGAAGATCATCTCCAAATACATGTTCGCACCGCGCCGCGCGAACTCGCCCAGATCGACGCCCGTGGCCTTGAGCCCGTCGGTGTCGGAGCCGAGCACGCCCTCGAACCGTTCCATCGTGAGCACGCGCCGGCTCGAAAACTCCGGCCAGGGTCGCGGGAAGCGAATGCCAGGATCGTCGGCGAAGTTGCGGGCGAATTCCTCGAGGTTGCGTCGTTCGGTGTGGAAGTCCAACTCGCGCAGAATGGTCCGGCGGAACTGCCGCACGAGGGCGACCGGCTCGTAGGGCTTCAACTGCTCCACGTGCTTCTCGGCCAGCTCGGCGAGGCCGGCGAGGATGGAGAGATCCGATTCCACCTGCGTCTGGATGTTGGCCTTCTGGATTTTAACGACCACGTTTTCGCCGGTGGGCAAACGCGCCAGATGCACCTGCGCGATGGAGGCCGACGCAAAGGCTTCGTCCGCGAAGAAGCCAAAAACCTCCTCCGGCGGCCGGCCCAGCTCTTCCGTCAAGATGGCGCGAATGGTGGCCGCCTCATCCGGCTGGGTGTCGGACTGCAGCCGGCTCAGCTCCTCGGCCAGGTCGATGCCGATGACATCCGGCCGCGTGCTCAACATCTGGCCGAGCTTGATGAACGTCGTGCCGAGTTCGGTCAACGCGAGACGAAAGCGCTCATTCGTCGCCAGCTCGTTGATGGGCTGGCCCTCCACACTGCGGAGGCGCTCGCGAACGGCCGCCAGCGGGATGGACTTGAGCCAGTCGGCGAGACCGTACTTTGCGAGCACGCCGACGATCTCCGCCACGCGGCGGGTGTCGCGTTCGAGGCGTTCAATGGCACCCAGAGGCAGCATGTTGGTGGGGAAGACCTCCGATCACTCGCGCAGTTTCCGGCCCAGCTTGGTGAGTCGTTCGCCCAACTCGGTAAAGAGCGTGCCCGACGCGGAGCGGGCCGCCGAAAGGCCCGCCTGGCCGGTTTCGCGGCCCACCTCACCCAGATGATTCCACAGGCTGGCCAATGCTTTTTCCACACTCGGCCGACTCTGTTGATAGGCGCGCTCCGCGTGGTCGCGCAACGAGGTGGTCTGCCCGGCGGCGGCACCGCCCAGCTTTTCCACGAACCCACCTGCGGATTCGGTGAACAGGCCGGCCACGGTGCGCAGGTCGGCGTGAGCTTTTTGCAAATCTTCCTCCGCGAACTTCCGGCCGGCGGCGGTAGATTCCCGCAAGGTCAGCTCCACGGCTTCCGCGGCGGTGCACAGGCCATCCATCAAGCCGGCAACCACTTCCCGCAGGCGGCTTTCGCGACCTTCCGGCAGCGCCGCCTCGACGCCCTGCACAGCCCCGGTGGCCACGGCTTCCGCGATGTCGTTGAACCCGGCGGCCGCCTGGTGAAACTGGGTGGCGGCTCCGGCGGCGAGCTGACTGATCCGCACGCGGATGTCCTCGCCGCCGCGCACGATGCGATCGGTTTCCTGGGTGAGCCGTTGTTTGAGATCCTCAATAGCAGGCATGGAGGGAGTTGAACACAAAACAGCCCCAGCCTGCACGAACATTTGCTAGGTGCTGACCGTAGTGCATTCGAACTTTTGGTTCCGCTTCAAGGTTGCGGTTGCCGCAATGCCTCCAGCAAGCGCCGGGCATCGGTGAAACTGGAGTCGAGGCTTAACGCGCGTTCGGCGGCCGTCCGCGCCTCGGGCAGTTGCCCGAGCTGCGCACCGCCTTGGGTTCCTTCGGCAAGGCCCAGGTGGGGCCTGCAAACAGATGTGCTGCGCCCCCACCCCACGCGCAATCCCGGAGAAATCCTGACTGCTATGCCGACTGCGGCATGATCATCTCGATGATCAGCGCGGTGTCGATCAGCCGGGTGCCGTCGTCGCGAAACACGACCAGTGTGCGGCCGTTGGGCGACACGGACGCGTGATCCGCGGTGGGGATCTCGTAACGCGTGC
>CAYXDZ010000076.1:0-11722 GCA_964463815.1 uncultured Verrucomicrobiota bacterium
GGCGAGGGAACGGGGGCGCTGTCACCCTCCCACTTGAGCCCCTTGGTGTGGGGGTTGCCGTTGACGATGATGTTGCCCAGGAAGTTGAGCAGGCGCGTGGCGCGGTCGCGGCGCGGCTTGAAGTCGAACAACTCCGGTGTCGTGTCGATCAGCGTGGTCGTCGCTTTGCCATTTCGGAACGCCTCCTGGGCGATGACGTTTTCCAGGAACGGAATGTTGGTCTTCACGCCCCGAATGCGGAACTCCCGCAACGCCCGGTCCATCCGGCCCAGCGCGATGGGAAAACTGCGGCCCGAAGCCGTCACCTTTACCAACAGGGAATCATAAAACGGCGTGATCACGCTGCCGGCGTCGCCCTTGCCGCCGTCCAGGCGGATGCCGAAACCGGCCGCCGAGCGGTACGTCAGGATGCGCCCGTAGTCCGGCATGAACTTGTTCTCGGGATCCTCGGTGGTAATGCGCGCCTGCACCGCGAAACCGTTGCGGGGAATGCCGTCCTGCGGGGGCAGCTCCAGTTCCGGGCCGAACAGCGAGGCCCCCTGCGCGACCAGAATCTGCGAACGAACGAGATCGATGCCGGTAATCACCTCGGTGACGGTGTGCTCGACCTGGATGCGCGGGTTCATCTCGATGAAGAACCACTCGTTCGTGTCGAGATCGAGGAGGAACTCGACCGTGCCCGCGTTGTCATAACCCGTCTCGCGCGCCAGCCGCGCCGCCGCCGTGCAGAGATCCCGGCGCACCAGGTCATCCAGCCCGACGGACGGTGCGATCTCGATCACCTTTTGGTGCCGGCGTTGCACCGAGCAATCACGCTCGTGCAGGTGAAGGACGTTCCCGTGGCGATCGCCGAGCACCTGCACTTCGATGTGCTTCGCCCGGCCGATGTACTTTTCCAGAAAGACCGCCGGATTGCCGAAGGCGCGATCGGCCTCGCCGCGCGCCTCGTCGAGCAGTTTGGCCAGATCACCGGCCTTGCGCACCACGCGCATGCCGCGGCCACCGCCGCCAAACGCCGCCTTGATGATCAGCGGGAAGCCGATGCCTTTCGCGATCTTCAACGCCTTCTCGCGGTCGGTCACGGGATCGTCCGTGCCGGGCAGCACCGGGATGTTCAGCTTCCGGGCGGCATTGCGGGCGGCCACCTTGTCGCCCATCAACTCCAGCAAGTCGGCGCGCGGCCCGACAAAGGTGATGCCCGCCTGGGCGCAGGCCCGGGCGAACGCGGCGTTTTCCGACAGGAACCCGTAACCGGGATGGATCATGTCCACGCCCTTTTCCTTGGCCAGCGCGACGATGCTCGCGATGTCGAGATACGCGCCCACCGGCCCCTTGCCTTCGCCGATCAGGTAGGCTTCATCCGCCTTGAACCGGTGGACGCCGAGGCGGTCTTCCTGAGCGTAGATCGCGACGGTGCGCAGACCAAGCTCGGTGGCCGCGCGGAAGACGCGGATGGCGATCTCGCTGCGGTTGGCGACGAGGAGTTTCTTGAAGGACTTTCCCGGAACGGTGGTGTTGGTTGTATCGGCGGTGGCAGCCATAATTCAGCGGCGGCGTTTATAGGCGCGAACGGCCGGTGGGGCAAGGAATTGCCGGCTTTGGGAGTGCGCTTGCCGCTGACCGGCGAGTGAAGCTTCGGCGGGGTGAATGTTAAAGCTTGAGGGAATGCACCCTTTGCCTCGCCCCGGTCAGCCGCCTCCCTTACGCTCGTAACTCGCCTGCTTCCGGAATCCCGTGAGACGGAGAGTGCCTTCCGGCTCGAGCGACAGCACCGCGTAGCCGTTGTTCCCGGCACCCGACCCTTCGACCATCGCCACGAGGGTCGTGTAATGGATGCCGTTGATCTCCCGGTAATCATTCTGATGGCTGTGCCCCTGAAAGACGGCCCAAACCCGACCGGATGCTTCCAGCAACCGCCGCACTTCGGCCGCGTTCCGGACGCCGTGATCGTTGCTCACGTCGAGGCGCTGATGGGCAAAAACGATCACCGGCTGGTTCGTGGCCTTCAAATCGCCCGCCAGCCATTCGAGCTCGGCCGCCGGGAGATTCGCATCGGTCCACTGGAAATTTTTACGGCCATACGGCCGGCCATCGCTCCGGAAGCAGGCGTCCAGCACGACAAAGTGAAAGCCGCCGCGGTCAAAGGAATAATAGGACTGCTCCCGCTCCAGGCCGCCGAGGAACTCCTCCTTGGTCAGCATATCGACGCAGTGATTGCCGAGCACGTAATGGCGATCCTCGCCGAGGGCCGAGTACTCGCGGTTGACGCGTTCCAGCCAGCGCTGCTCGGTCTCCACGGAATCGGCGGCGTCAATCAAATCGCCCAGTTCCACGACGAAGGCCGGGCGCTCCCGGGCGAACTGCCGGGCGGCTTCGGCGAGCTTGTCGAGCGTCTCACGGTAATGCCGGGAGCCGGCGGGCGGCTTGTCGGCGTAATGCAAATCCGTGATCAGGCCGATCCGCAGCGTTGTCTTGCC
The DNA here is from genome assembly GCA_964463815.1 of uncultured Verrucomicrobiota bacterium. GTDB lineage: Bacteria > Verrucomicrobiota > Verrucomicrobiia > Limisphaerales > RI-55 > RI-55. The sequence goes on from CAYXDZ010000076.1 coordinate 2,478, forward strand.
TGAATCGTCATCGGCGAGGAGGCGGACGGACGGGAGCGAGTCGAGGGCGGTGGCGGCCAGCACCAGTGAACCGCATTTAAGCCAGGCCCGCCGGCCGAGCCGAACGCCGTGTGCCAGAGGAGTCGGGGTGGAGCTGCCGCCGGGATCGAGCATGGCCGCAGGTTATCTCCTGACCCGCGAGGCTGGCAAGCCGGGCGACCAGCGACTCCTCCCCGGAGCGGTGCCGTCTTCGTAACCGAACCGTAACAAAACTGCCACATACGCGTGACATCCCCGTAAGAATGTGGCTGCGGTTAATGAATCAAACCCATGAACATGCGCGCGAGCAAACCCATCGTGGTGGCTCTGGCAGCAGGCTGCGGCCTGCTGGGAGCCCCTTCAGTCAATGCCCAATCCGCTGACGCCCTGATCGACAAGCTGGTCGAAAAGGGAATTCTCACCGCCACCGAGGCCCAGACGCTTCGTGAGGAAGCCGACCAGGGCTTCACGGCGGCGTATCAGGCCAAAACCGGGATGCCCGACTACGTCAATGCCCTGCGGTTCAACGGCGACTTTCGCGGTCGTTACGATGGCATTTACAAGGACGGCCCGGAGTTTGAGGAGCGCCACCGCTGGCGATACCGGATGCGCTTCGGCATCACGGTCGATCTGCTGGACGACTTCGAGATCGGCTTCCGGCTTGGCTCAGGGGATGTCGCGGGTCTGAGTTCCGGCGGCGGCAACGGAGCGGACCCGATTTCTCTGAACCAGTCCCTCACGGGCAACGCCGCGAAGAAGGGGGTGTTCATTGACCTGGCATACGCCAGTTGGAACCCCTTGCGCGGGCCGGATTGGAGCGCCCGGACGACCATCGGCAAGATGAACAATCCTTTCACTTTCTCGGACATCGTGTTTGACCGCGACTATACGCCGGAAGGAGCCGCGCAAAGCTTCGGGTACCGAGCGAGCGAAAACCACGCACTCCAGGCCACCGGGGCGGCGTTTGTGTTGAACGAATTCAGCAGCCGTAGCAAGGATCCCTACTTCCTGGGCGCGCAGTTGCGCTGGGATGCGGACTGGCACGCCGACTGGCAGACCAGCCTCGGCGCGGCCTTCATCGCCATCAGCAACCGGGAAGGCTTGGGCAACCTGGACGTGCCCAACATCAACGCCGGCAACACGCGCGTGCCGGGCGCGACCGTGCCGGCCAACGCCACGCCCGCCTACGGCTTCAACGCGCTGGCACTTGATGCGGAGGTGACCTACACCATCGAACACGGCATCCCGTTCTACCCGGCGAAGTTCCCCATTTCCTTGCAGGCCGATTACGTCCACAACCCTTCCGCCCCGGCTGACAACACCGGCTACGCGGTGGGGCTCCAGGTGGGCAAGACCGGCCGGCGGGGGCTGTGGGAGTTGTCCTACCATTACAAGCGGCTGGAAGCCGATTACTGGTACGAGGAGATGGTGGATTCCAACAGCGGCGGGTTCTACGCGTCGGCCCTGCCAAACAGCGGCTTCGGCTCCAGTTACCGGGCCGGCTCGAACGTCGCCGGGCACATCGTGCGGGCCGGCTATTCCGCCACGGATTCGCTGACCTTCGGCCTCATGGCGGCCTTCATGGAAACCATCAACCAGACGCCCGGGGCCGGCGGCGGCGACATCGTCCGCGTGCTGGCGGACGCGCAGTTCAAGTTTTAGCACCGCAAACCATCACCTCAACACCATCAGATCCATGAAATACCAGAAACTCCTCACGCTGGCGGCCATGCTGGTCGCCGCTCCCTTCGCCCAGGCGGGCCAGATCACCGTCAAGGGCTCCGACACCATGGTCATTCTCGGTCAAAAATGGGCCGAGGTGTACATGAAGAAATTCCCGCAGACCAAGGTGCAGGTCACCGGCGGCGGCTCGGGCACCGGCATGGCCGCGTTGCAAAACCAGACCACCGACCTCGCCAATTCCTCGCGACCGATCAAGCCCAAGGAAGTGGCGGAGTGCATCAAGGCCTTCAAAAGGCGGCCGACGGAATACAAGGTGGCCATGGACGGTCTGACGGTGTTCGTCCACGAATCGAACCCGATCACGGAGATCAGCCTCCCGCAGTTGGAGCAGGTCTTCACCGGCCGGATCACCAACTGGAAGCAGTTGGGCGGCAAGGACGAACCGATCACGCTCTACAGCCGCGAGAACAGCTCTGGCACGTATGAGTTCTTCAAGGAGCACGTGCTGCTGGGCAAGGACTTCGCCGCCGCCGCGCAGACGTTGCAGGGCACGGCTTCAGTGATTCAAAGCGTGGCCAAGGAACCCCGCAGCATCGGCTACGGCGGCGCGGCCTACGGCGCGGGCGTCAAGCACTTGAAAGTGAAGAAGGACGACAACTCACCCGCGATCGAACCGGAGGAAAAGAACATCCTCGACCAAAGCTATCCAATCTCGAGGTATCTCTTCATCTACGTCAACCCGGCGCTCGACAAGGATGAAATCGCCGCCTACCTCAAGTGGATTCGCAGCGACGAAGGCCAGGCCGTGGTCAAGGACGTGGGTTACTTCCCACTGCCGCCGCAGTGGCGCAGTTGATTCAACTCGCGCGACCGGCGGGGCCTTCCGCCGGTCGCAGCCGGTTCAGCATCGTCGCCCAATCGTCACTTCACCGCAGCCTGATCGACACTCAAATGTCTCCCACTGATCGCCGTCCATGACGCCGCCCGATACCACCCCGCCCGCCGCCTTCGAGTGGCGGTCCATCCAGCGTGGTCGCCGGTTGCGGCCGCTGGAGTGGCTCGTGGAGCGCGGCATTTTCGCCGTGTCGCTGTCGGCCATTGTGATGGTCTTCCTCATCTTCCTGTTTGTCGCGCGCGAGGCGTTGCCCATCTTGTTCGGCCGCATGGACAGCAGCGTCGCGCAGGAGCAGATGACCGTGGAGGAAATGAAGGCCCTGCCGGAAGCGGAGCAGGCGCGGCTGGTGGACATGTCGTTGCGGGATTTCCGCAAAGAAGACCCGGAGACGATTGAGCTGCTGCTCGAAGTGAAGGCCGAGGAAATGCAGACGATCCCCGACGACCCGGATATCGGTGCCAACACGGTTTCCTGGCGGTATCTCGTGTTTCCGCATCAATGGACCGGCTATGATAAGCCGGAGTACATCTGGCAGCCGGTTTCGCAGATTCACAAATACAACCTCGTGCCGCTCTTCATCGGCAGCTTGAAGGCGACGCTCGTGGCGCTGTTGTTCGCCGTGCCGTTCTCGCTGGGTGCGGCCATCTACGTCTCGCAGCTCGCCGCACCGCGCACGCGCGAGCTGCTCAAACCCGTCATCGAAATGCTCGCAGGCATTCCCTCGGTCGTGCTGGGCTTCTTCGCGCTGATCGTGATGGCGTCGGTGTTGCAGGACTTCTTTGGCTATCAATCGCGCCTGAACGCCCTGGTCGCCGGGCTGGCGCTGGGCATCGCGATCATCCCGGTCGTGTTCTCCATCGCGGAAGATGCGCTGACCAGTGTGCCCCGGAGCTACACCCAGGCGGCACTGGCGCTGGGTTCGTCCAAATGGCAGGCCGCCTGGCGGGTGGTGCTGCCGGCGGCGATTCCCGGTGTCTTTGCGGCGGTCGTGCTCGGTTTCGGCCGCGCGATTGGCGAAACGATGATCGTCCTTATGGCCAGCGGCAACGCGAGCATCCTGTCGTGGGATCCGCTGGACTCGGTGCGCACCGTCACGGCGACCATTGCGGCCGAGCTGGCGGAAACGGTTTTCGGCGGGCACCACTATCGCATGTTGTTTCTGCTGGGCACGCTGTTGTTTGCCGTGACGTTCGTGGCGAATCTGGTTGCGGACGTGGTGATTCATCGCTTGAAGAAGCGGCTGGAGGGGCTGGCTTGATGGACACGCAAACCCCGCAACTTCACTTTCGGCCCGACCCAGTTGATCCGGATCTGGGGGATCTAAGGGTCAAGAGCCGGGACTTTGCCTCCCTGTTTTTCACCGGGCTCACCGGCGTCGCGACGTGGTTGATCATTGCGCTGTTGGCGGTGATTCTGAGCAACATTGTGTATCACGGCTGGGACACGCTCTCCTGGCGCTTCATCACGTCGAACAGTGACGAAGACATGTTCGACGTGAACCGCGCAGGCGTGCTGCCGATGATCGTGGGCACGACGGCACGCATCTTTCTGATGACGCTCTTCGTCCTGCCCATCGGCGTGATCACCGCCATCTACCTCACCGAATACGCGAAACGCACCACATTGCTCACGCGGATCATCCGGGGCGCGGTGAACAATCTCGCCGGCGTGCCCTCGATTGTCTTCGGCCTGTTCGGGCTGGGCTTCTTCATCAGCTTCGTGGGCGGCTCGATGGATCAATTCCTCCGTGCCGAGAACGCCGATCCCTTGTGGGGCAAGCCGGCCATCCTTTGGGCTTCCCTGACGCTGGCCGTGATGACGCTGCCGGTGATGATCGTCGCGACCGAGGAATCCTTGCGCGCGATCCCGCCGGGCCTGCGCGAAGGCAGTCTGGCGCTCGGAGCCACCAAGTTGCAGACCATCTGGAAGATCGTGTTGCCCCAGGCGCTGCCCGGCATTTTGACCGGCGGCATCCTCAGCGTGAGCCGCGCGGCCGGCGAGGTGGCGCCCATTCTCTTCACCGGCGCGGCGTATTACATGTCCGGCTACCCGCGCGCGCTCACCGATCAGTTTATGGACCTCGGTTACCATGTTTACATCCTCTCCACGCAATCGCCGAACATCGAGCAGACGCGCCCGATTCTGTACTCGACCGTGCTGGTGTTGCTGCTGCTGACGTTCACCCTCAACTTCGTCGCGATCTTGATCCGCGCCCGCATGCGCCGCCAGATGCGGGCGCTCCATTGAAGCTCATGACCCCCACCGCTTCCCAACCCGCTCCAATGGCCGCCGGCAAAGCAGCCCCAGCCACCGGTTCCGCCGCGCGCCCGCCGCTCATTGAGACCCGCGATCTGTCGCTGTATTACGGGCACGCGCGCGCCTTGAAGAACATTTCGCTGGCGATCAAGGAGAAGATTGTGACCGCCTTCATCGGGCCGTCCGGTTGCGGCAAGTCCACCTTGCTCCGCTGCTTCAACCGCATGAACGACCTCATCGACGGCGTGCGGATGACGGGCGAGATACTGATCGGCGGCCAGTCGATCAACGGGCCGGCGGTGGACGTGATCGAGTTGCGCAAGCGCGTGGGCATGGTGTTCCAGCGCTCGAATCCCTTCCCCAAATCCATCCATGAGAACATCGCCTTCGCCCTGCGGTTGCACGGGATGCGCGACCGCGAGCAGATCGATCAAGTGGTGGAGGAGAGTTTGAAGGGGGCCGCGCTCTGGGACGAGGTGAAGGACCGTTTGCACGGCAGCGCGCTCGGCTTGTCCGGCGGCCAGCAACAACGCCTGTGCATCGCCCGCGCCATCGCCATCAAGCCGAAGATCATCCTGATGGACGAGCCGGCCTCCGCGCTGGACCCGCTCGCCACCGCGCGCGTCGAGGAGTTGATCGTCGAGTTGAAGCGTGATTACACCATCGTCATCGTGACCCACAACATGCAGCAGGCGACGCGCATCTCGGATGAGACGGCTTTTTTCTACCTCGGCGAATTGATCGAGTACGACAAGACCGCGAAAATCTTTACCAACCCGGCGAACAAACAAACGGAAGACTACGTGACGGGACGATTCGGTTGAGCGATGGTGCGGCCAATTTATGAGCTATCACGAACAGGAATTAAGCGCGTTGAAGGACAAGCTCCTGACCATGTCGAGCATCGCCGAGCGTTCGGTGAAGCGCGCGATCGAGGCGCTGGTCGAACGCGACGACGACAAGGCCCGGGCGGTCATTGCCGCCGATTCGGACCTCGACCGGTTGGAGATGGAGATCGACGACCTGGCGATCACGCTGCTCGCCAAGGCGCCGCTGGCGACCGATCTAAGGTTGATCACCATGGCGATGAAGTTCAGCCGCGATCTCGAGCGCGTGGGCGACGAAACCACCACGATCTGCCGGCGCAGTCTCGAACTCAGCCAGGAGCCGCAATTGAAACCGTACGTGGACATTCCGAAAATGGCCGGCATCGCCTTGGAAATGCTGGGCGACGCGATGAATGCCTTCGTTCACCGCGATCCCGCCAAGGCGCGAGCCATCGTCCCCCGCGACAAGGAAGTGGATCAGTTGAACAAGCAGCTCCAGCGTGAACTCTCCAGCTACATGATCGAACGACCCAGCACGATCAGCCGGTGCCTGCACTTGATGACCATTTCCAAGAGTCTGGAACGCATTGCCGACCACGCCGCGAACATTGCCGAGGAAGTGGTCTTCCTTTTCGAAGGCAAGGACATCCGGCATGTGAAAGCCCAGTCGCCAACGCAATCGTGATATGATGCTCCGTGGGGAAACCGAAACCGTGCGCCCGCCCGCAACCATCCTGGTGGTCGATGACGAGGACGACGTGATCAACCTCGTCTCCTTCAACCTCCGCGCCGCCGGGTTTCAGGTGCTCGTCGCGCGCGATGGGGTCGAGGCGATTGAACTGGCCCGGCGCGAGCGTCCGGATCTGATCATCCTGGATCTCATGCTCCCGGAACTGGACGGCATTTCCGTGTGTGAAGTCCTCCGCAAACAGCCCGCCTCCGCCCAGACGCCGGTGATCATGCTGACCGCCTGGGCCACCGACCGTGCGCGCCTGGTCGGTTTGCAGGCCGGTGCCAACGATTACGTCACCAAGCCGTTCAGCCCGCGGGAACTGGTGCGGCGCGTGCAAAGCCTGCTCGCCGAAGGTTCGCTGCGGCGGGGCAACGGTTCCCACTTCGAGCTCAAGCAACTGGCCGTCGATCTGGAAGCGCACCGGGTCAGCGTCAACGGCACCAATGTGCCGCTCTCGGCGGATGAGTTCCGCATGCTGACGCTGCTCGTTCACGCCATTTTCGAACGCCTTACCCCGGACCACAAACCTGGAGCCCCGACATGATCATGCGAGCCAGCAATCGTCCCTCCCAACGTCCCGCATCCACCCCCGGCCGCCCACCGACGTTCCGGGTGAAGCCGCGCATCCTCGTGGTGGACGACGAGCCGGATGCCCTGGAGTTGATCGGCTTCAACCTCCGCTCCGCCGGCTTCGACATCTCGACCGCCGAAGATGGCGGCCAGGCGTTGAAGCTCGCGCGCGATTTGCAGCCCGACTTGATCCTGCTCGACGTGATGCTGCCGGAGGTGGACGGCCTCGAGGTCTGCAAAATCCTCCGGCGCGACACCGCCACCTCCGGCATCCCGATTATCATGCTCACGGCCAAGGCCGCTGAAATGGATCGCGTGCTCGGGCTCGAACTCGGCGCGGATGATTACGTCACCAAGCCCTTCAGCCCGCGGGAACTCGTCTTGCGCGTGAAGAACATGCTCAAGCGCGGCCTCCTGCCCGACGAGAAGGTGGATCAAATCAAGGTCGGCATCTTGAGCATCGACATCCCCCGCCACCTGGCCACCGTGAACCATCATCCCGTCGATCTCACCGCCACCGAGTTCAAGCTTCTGACCCTGCTCGCCCAGCGGCGGGGCCGCGTGCAGTCGCGCGATCAATTGCTCCAGGATGTCTGGGAATACGATTCCATCATCGACACCCGCACGGTGGACACACACATGCGCCGCTTGCGTGAGAAGCTGGGGGAAGCCGCGAAGTACCTCGATACCGTGCGCGGCGTGGGCTACCGGTTCCTGGAAGTGGAGTGAAGGGCTCTTGCGAAGAATCCCGGACGAGCCCACCGCGCGGCTCGCAATGCGTGGCCAACCGCCTGAACCCGTTGCGCGCGCCCCGCACCCCATTCACGCCGGAGCCGGAGCCAGCCGTGGGCACACCCGATGCAACAACTCGTTCGTCGGAAAAAAGCAGCCACCACTTGCCAATAGTCAGAACCCCTTTGCGACCCCTTTACGTTTTGCCCAACTGAGATACCACCGGATGGTGATGGCCATGGATTACTGCCGGTACGCCGGCAGGTCGCTGGCCTTCAAAAGTGTTCCCGGTCAAGGAAATGAAGGCGGCCGGCGAATCGCGGTTTAGCCGGCGCTTCGGAGGGCAACTGCTCCATCGTTGGAACAGGATAACAACCTCCCCGCCCGGCCAAGCCGGCAAACGCAACACTTTGATTGACAGGGCAAAACCGCAGGTGTAACCCCATGCATTATGAACTCCGGAAAAGGACGCCAACTGGTCGCAAATCGCACCACCCCGTTCCGGGATAACCTCCGTTGAATCGGGGTTATTAACACTGTTGGCAAGAGTGGGACATGCACCGTTCATCTATCGCAATATTTTTGGGGTTGGTAGTGATTGGCGTGGCGGCCGTATTTCTGGGCTATGCAGGGATTGGCACCATGAAGAAACATAAGGTGCCGCCTTTCAACGAAGGGTTGTACACAGCGACCTGGCTGATGAAAAAGCCGCCTAACAGGATTGTCGCTTGGTGCGATTCTTCCGATGGTCGATTTGTGGTAGCCGCTACATCATTGATCGTTCCGGTTTTATTGGGAGCCCCTCTGATTCGATTGAAATGGTATGTGGTTGGTCTTGGCGGGATGGCCTTGATCTGTACTCTGGTGACTTGGATGGGATGTTGGATTTGGCTTTGGGCGCATACCCAGCTTGAATGAAGTTCGATGACGTGAAGTGGATGCTGATCGCCAACAATCCGATTCAGAAAAACTGGCTTATGCCGTTTCGCTTCGGAACCATTGATGACACTTGAACCTTTAACTGAGCATCGACAGACCGGCTTACGAGCCAGTTTCTGATCTTTGCGTTAGCCCAAGCATGAATGCGTTCACGCCTATACTAATCTTTGGTGCCCTCGCGATGTGGGGTTCTGGCTGCGCCTCCGACCTCTCCTCTGAACGCATGGGGGAAGTTGACTCTCCGGTGAAAGCATTTGTTCAGTATGGTCTCGACCGTCGTCCCGAGGCCTATCTGGTTTGTGTCTATCAGGCCGAGACGAAAGGAGGATCGAAAAACGAGGTGGAGATACACGCGACAGTCGTAGATTGCATCAAGGGAAAGAAGCGCGTAGGGGAGAGGTTCGCCTTCAGGCGGGGATCAGACGCTGGGCCGTTTGACTTGGGTCGCTTCCGAGGGGAGTTGTTTTACGTATTCCTCGACAAGGACGCTGACGGCAGATTATTCGTCGATGCGCAAGATCCCCAAGCGCTGTGGGAATACTCCGCTGAACTACATCGGATCGTTGAGAAGTACAGAACGAGAGGCTAACAA
>CAYXDZ010000077.1:0-10369 GCA_964463815.1 uncultured Verrucomicrobiota bacterium
GTGGGCTGGTTAAATCCCGAGACCTTGGAATAGCAGTTGGTATCCGGCCGTCGGGATGATAAACCCGCTGCCGTGACCCCGCTCGAACTCATCAAGCGCGGAGCCGTGTTGTCCGCCACGGTTCCCGGTGGCGCCCGCATGTTGCTGGGCCCACACGCGATTATGGAGCGTGGTCGCCTGCTGTTTTACGATCTGGCGGCGGAGCGTGCCCGGGTCTTGAAGGTTGATGCCTATGAGTGCGACGAAAACGATGCGATCTGGCTGGTGCAGGCCGGCGATCGGGTCGCCCGGCTCAGCCCGGTTACCGGCGAGTCGTCAGAGGCTCAAACCGCCTGGGCTCAACATTGGGCGAAGCAACCGGCCGAGCATCAGAACCGGCTGCTGGAGCGGATGAAAACGGCCACCGAGGCCGTGCGGGAATAATTTTCATCCTTACGAGACTGAACCAATTCCCCGGTCGCCGGTCAAAGGGGTGTCGTCAAGACGTTGTACCATGACACCGAAAAACATATCTCCGCCCGCCGACCGGAATCTGGTGGTCTGGCTGCCGATGGACACCGCCCTGCACGCCGAATTAATGGCGGAACACTGGCGGGAGATCGACCGCCAGACGTTCGGCAAAAAGACCCGCGTGGAGTTGGCCAAGGGCAGCCAGCCGATTCCGGAAACCGTCCGACCACCCAAGGAAGGTGCCTGGGCTCGACGCGGTGCCCGCAGCGGGTCGGTGGGTTGGATCGAGCCATTCCGCGTGCATCTCGGCGTGCGCGGGTAATTTGCATTTGTCGGCCGGGCGACGTTGCGGAAGACTCCCGCCATGCCTGCGCCGATGCTGATTTCCCGCCTGCGGGTCCGCAGTTGTGACGTGGATTCGTTTGGTCACGTCAACAACGCCGTTTACCTGCAATACTGCGAAGGTGCGCGCAATGACTACATGCTAGAGCGCGGGCTGACCTTTGCGGATTTTCGCCAGTGGAACGCCGGGCCGGTTTTGACCAACGCGGAGCTCAAATTTCATGCGCCCGCCGTTACCGATGACGAGCTGCTGATCCGGGGCAGGCTGGTGGTCGAGGGCCGCATTCGTTTCCGGATTGATCACGAGATCGTTCGCATGGGAGACGAAAAGCTCGTGTGCGTGGCGCGGCTGGAGTTTGCGTTTGTGGATTTGAGCACCGGCCGCCCCTGCCGGATCCCGGAAGCATTCCAACAAGCGTTCGCCTGAGCGGGTGACGGGTGTCAAACCAGTGGACCAACGCCGGCTGCCGTAGTAGCTTCGACCCAAGCTCGAACGAGCCCGTTTATGAAAACTCCGGAATATGCCATCGGTCAGGCGGTGTTTGTGCGCACGGATGTTCCGGACTACGAGGAGGTCACCGTGCCGTTTCAAACGCTCGGGGAGCTCGTTAAAATCTGTTCCGAGCCCCGGCCGGATCAGTTGCTCGAAAAGATCGTTTGCTACGCCATGGCCGGTGAAGAGCCGCGCTCCGTAACCCTGGGATTCCTCTCCGCCAGCAAAGGCGAACGCCCGGGTAATCTCGACGGTCTGCTGCAAGCGGAGTAAACCCCTCCCCGGTCCTGACAACGTCCGAAATCCAGACTGGGGTTTCACTCGCGACTCCCGTAGCTTGTCTTCATGCTTTCTGTATCCCATCGCTTGCAAGCGGTCCAGCCGCCCGTGATCCCGATCGTGGCGGCGTTGATCCGGGATCATCCCGGAACGATTTCCCTTGGTCAGGGAGTGGTGAACTACCCGCCGCCGGAAGCCGCCGCCACGGCGCTCCGCAACTTCTTCGACGCACCGGACAATCACCAATACAAGCCGGTGGATGGCATCCCGCAGCTCCGCGAGTTGATCGCCGAAAAGCTCGCTGCGGAAAATGGCATCAAGCTCAAGCGCGACCACGCACTGGTGGTCACGGCCGGCGGCAACATGGCTTTTCTGAACGCGCTCCTGGCCATCGCTGATCCAGGCGACGAGATGATCCTGCAAACACCGTACTACTTCAACCACGAGATGGCGGTGACGATGGCCAACTGCCGCCCCGTGTTGGTGCCGACCGACGGGCGTTTTCAGCCCGATCTGGATAAACTGCGCGCGGCCATCACCCCCCGCACGCGGGCGCTCGTCACGGTCTCGCCGAACAACCCGACCGGCGCGGTCTATCCGGAACCGACCTTGCGGGCGATCAACGAACTGTGTCGCGCGGCGGGCATCTATCACATTCACGACGAGGCGTACGAGTACTTCACGTGGGAGGGTGCGAAGCAATTCTCGCCCGGCTCGATCCATGGCAGCGCCCCGCACACCATCTCGCTGTTCTCCTTGAGCAAGGCGTATGGCTTTGCAAGCTGGCGGATCGGCTACCAGGTCATCCCGGTGAACCTGCTCGACGCGGTGAAGAAGATTCAGGACACCAACCTGATTTGTCCGCCGGTGATCTCCCAGTTCGCGGCGGCCGGGGCGCTCCAAGCAGGCCGCGCGTGGTGTGAACCGCAGTTGCGGAAGATCGAAGCCGTGCGCGAAATCGTTACCCGCGAACTCAAGGCGTTGGCCGACCTTTGTGAGGTGCCACCGGCGGCCGGGGCATTCTACTTCTTCCTCAAGCTCGCCACCCAGCGGTCACCCATGTGGATCGTGGAGTCACTCATCCGTGAGCATCGGGTGGCGGCGATCCCAGGTGATGCGTTCGGCCTGGTGGATGGTTGCGCCATCCGCATCTCCTACGGCGCGCTGACACCGGATAATGCGCGGGAAGGAATGCGGCGGCTGACCAGCGGGCTGCGAACTTTGCTTACGGCCAACGAGGGGCGGCCCTGATGCGGGCGACCTTCCGTGCGATCCCCGTCACCGGCGTCATGACCTGGGCCTGGCGGAGGAACCTTTGGCCTGGCCGGACGGTTGGTGGCTGCGCGCGGCAGTACTCACCAACGCCGCCTTGGATCGCTCCGTCAGCGATCCCGCGCCGTGGAGTTGCCGCAACCCGCTCCCGATTTTGCTAACAAACTCACCGTGATTGCGGGCTCCTGCGGTCGCCGATTCCACGATGACGGTGACGAGATCAGCCAGCGAGCACCCTGCCGCGTCCACCAATTGACCCGCGATAAGATTGGGCACACCGGAGTCCAGATTGAGAATCCATACCGTCGGGCGGAGATCCGATTGGAGGCAGGCGTCCGCATCGTCCAGCATGCCGTCGCCGTCGGAATCAACCACGACTTCTTCGCAATTCTCCACGAGGACAACATTGGCCGTGGGCTCGCGCATGATGGTCACCCGCGCCGCGCTGCCATCCTTCCAAATGCCGTTGACGGTAGCCATGGAATCCACAACTGACCCGAAAGGCAGTTCTGCTTCACACAGGAACAGCTCAACCAGGGAATCTGCGAAACCGATGACCAACCCCGAGAAAGCGCCGTTGTCATGGAATTCACCGCCGCGAATCTCAGCATGACCGCTGTCGAAAGCGCCGATCAACCCCGACTGCATGCCCGCGCCTCCGATGAGACCACCCAGGACATGAACACTGGCCTGCTCGAACGCGACCACCTGGCCCGAGCCCGCTCCCGTGCCGCCGAGGACGCCGCTTTCCAGCACGAACTGGCTGGTGCCGTAAAGATAAATGCCGCCCGAGGACGCGCCGACGCCACCCACCTGGCCGCCGGCCAGCACGACCATTGAGGCATCCTGCACCACGACCACGCCGGATTGATTCTCGCCGCCGCCGATTGTTGCGCCCGCTTCGATGCGCAGCGTGCTGCCATTGCGAACCTCGATGTATTCATGCTGCCAACTGGCGTCATTGATGACATGAACACCGCCGTCATCCAGCAGGACAAAGGCGGCGACAGGTTGAGAGGGGTTAAGCAGGGAGAGACCGAGAAGAAACCCCGATACGACTTGGGTTGTTTTCATAAGCGATAAAACGGCTGATCGACTTGCCGGCACTCCCAGCATTGGGGATGCCCACAACGACCAGTCATCCGCCGCACTCGGTTTCCAAGTGCTTGGAATGCATGGCCAGACAGGGACACTTGGCGGTGGTGAGGGCTGGTTTCAACAATCACCGGAAACCTCATGGTTAAAGCGGAAAGCTTGTGATCGGGCGCCGTTCAAGTCCCGCATAGCGCGCCGTTGGCTAGGGTCGTTTGCCAGGCGGAGACCCATCGGATGGCAGCGAAGTGAACCAGATCAAGTCAGGTCACTTGCAAACCCGTGCGTCACAGATGCGGACACGACTGTCAGGGAATCAACAACCCTGCAAATTGAGTTAGGTAAGTCTAACATTTCCGCTTGACCCAATTTTTAGCGGCCCTAGCTTACGCTCGCTGCGTGGGTTCCGAATCGTGGGCTTCACGCGTTCAAGCATGACATCCACCACTCAATCCCATCCCGCATCAAGCGGAGCAGAACCACGGAGCACGCCGCTGCCGGCCGGCGATCCGCGGGAGCTGCCCCTTGAGGTTCACGATCTCACGGTCGCCTATCATCGCAAACCGGTGTTGTGGGGCATCGATCTGCAAGTCCCGAAAGGCCAGCTCGTCGGCATCATCGGCCCGAACGGTGCCGGCAAGTCCACGTTGATCAAGGCCATCATGGGATTGCTGCCGTTGAGCAGCGGCTGGGTCAAAATCTTCGGCGAGCCGTATCGCACGAACTTGCGGCGCGTCGGCTACGTCCCCCAGCGGGAGTCCGTAGATTGGGATTTCCCGGTGAACGTCATGGACGTGGTCTTGATGGGGCGTTACGGGAAGCTGGGCCTGTTCAAGCGTCCCACGTCGAAGGACCGCGACCTCGCCCGCGAATGCTTGGACAAGGTGAAGATGCTCCCGTACGCAAACCGCCAGATCGCCAACCTGAGCGGCGGCCAGCAGCAACGTGTCTTCCTCGCCCGCGCGCTGGCGCAGGAAAGCGATCTCTACCTGATGGATGAACCCTTTGCCGGCGTCGATGCCGCGACCGAGGCGGCGATCGTCGAGATTCTCCACGAGTTGAAATCGCGCGGCAAAACGCTGCTCGTGGTGCATCACGATCTGCCTACCGCCCGCAACTACTTCGATCTGCTGATCCTGCTCAACATGCGGCTGGTCGCCTTTGGTCCGACCGGCCAGGTGTTCAATTACGAGCTGCTGCAAAAAACTTACGGCGGGCGGCTCACGATCCTCTCCGAAGTGGCCGATGCAGTGCGGCAGAAGACCAGTTGAACCCGTGCACTCACGCGCAAAATTCTGGCTGTTGTCGGCGCTGTTCCTGGCGGGAGCGGTGCCCTTGCACGCGGCCCGGATCGGCGAACTGACCGACACGACCGTGCTGGAGCAGATCACCCGCTTCTTCAGTCTGCGCGATCCGGCTTTGCGGGCGGTGTTGCTGGGTTCGGTGTTGCTGGGTGTCACCTGCGGGCTGCTCGGCAGCTTCATCGTGGTGCGCAAAATGTCCTTGATGGGCGATGCCCTCTCACACGCGGTGTTGCCCGGCGTGGCTTTGGGTTTTCTCTGGAACATGACCAAGGACCCCTTCGCCATTTTTGTCGGCGCGACGCTCGCGGGTTTGTTGGGCACGCTCGTGGTTTACGCGATCACCCACACCACACGGCTGAAGGAAGACACGGCGCTGGGGTTGGTGCTGGCCTCCTTCTTCGCCGTGGGCATCTGTTTGGTGAAGATGATCGAACGCCTGCCCACGGGCTCGAAGAGCGGCATCGACAAGTTTCTCTTCGGCCAGGCGGCGGCGTTGAACACCCAGGATTTGCAGCTCATGACCGGCGTGACCATCCTCGTGGTGGTCCTGCTCGCGCTGTTCTACAAGGAGGTTCTGGTCAGCAGTTTTGACGTGGGTTTTGCCCGGGCCGCCGGGTTGCCGACACGCTTGATTCATCATGGTCTGATGCTGCTGCTCGCGTTCGCGGTGGTGATCGCGTTGCAGGCGGTCGGCGTGGTGCTGGTGTCGGCGATGCTGATCACGCCGGCGGCGGCGGCGTACTTGTTGACCGACCGCATGCACCGGATGCTGGTGCTGGCCGCCGTGTTTGGCGTCACTTCCGGCGTGCTGGGAGCGTTTTTTTCGTTTCTGGGGAACAACCTGCCGACCGGGCCGTTCATGGTGCTGGCGGCGAGCGCGGTGTTTGGCGCGGCCTTCTTGTTTGGGCCGCGCCACGGTACGGTGGCCCGCTGGTGGCGGCAGCGTTCCCGCAGTGCGCGGGTGGAACGGGAGAATCTGCTGAAGTCGCTTTTCCATGTGCTCGAATCCCGGGAGTTCCGCGGCGACGGTGTCACGCTTCAGGAAGTTTGCGAACGGCGCCGGGAGACCATTGAAACGGTGCGCCACGGAGTCATTGCGTTGCGCCGGCATGGCCTCGTGACGTTCGACGAAGCGGGTGAAGCCGTTTATCTGACCCCCGACGGCTGGCAACGCGCGCGGGCGGTGGTGCGTAATCACCGGCTTTGGGAGTTGTATCTCACCAACGAAGCGAAGATCGCCGCCGATCACGTCCACGAGGACGCGGAGGAGATCGAGCATGTGCTGGGCGAGGAGACCGTGCGCCAACTGGAGAAGGGTCTCGATTATGCCACCCGCGATCCGCACGGCAAAGTCATCCCGAGTACGGCGGATATTCTGCGGGGCGATTCCGCCGCCTCCGCCGAAAATCTGATCGGCTACGGCAAACGGCCATGAGCGAACTCATTCCAGCTTTTGATTTTCACCGGGTCGTCATCGAGCCGTGGACCATCGACCGGCAACACTTCCTCTGGGTGGCGTTGATGGGATTCTTCGTGGCGGCCGCGTGCGGGTTGACCGGAGTTTACCTGATCCTGCGGCGCATGGCGTTGGTGGGGGATGCGATCAGCCACAGCGTTCTGCCCGGACTGGCGATTGCCTTTCTGGTGGGAGGGTTAACTTTCAAACCCGAGACACCAGGCCCTGGCGCGGGTTTCGTTACCGGCCTGGGAGTGACCGGCGGACACGAGGCACTGAACCCAACCTTGATGTTCATCGGAGCATTGCTGGCCGGCATCGTGACGACGTTGCTGATCGAGGTGATTCACAAGAAGACGCGGGTGAAACAGGACGCTGCCATTGGGATCACATTCTCCAGTCTCTTCGCCTTTGGCGTGATCTTGATCAGCGTGTTTGCCGACAAGATCGATCTTGATGCGGACTGCGTGCTCTACGGGGAAATCGGGTTTGTCACCCTGCATCCTTATGCGCAGTGGGGTGGGACGGAACTCGCGCCCTGGCCGGTGGTGCGGATGGGGGTGGTTCTCCTGTTGACCGGCGGATTGATGCTGCTGTTTTACAAGGAACTGCTGGTGAGCTCGTTTGATTCCGGCCTCGCCACTTCACTGGGCATCAAACCGGGCCTGGTGCATTACGCGTTGATGTGCTGGCTTTCCGTCGTGGTGGTCAGCGCGTTTGAAGCGGTGGGGGCCATCCTGGTGATCGCGATGCTGATCCTTCCGGGGGCCACCGCCTCGCTGCTCACGCAACGGCTCCCGGTAATCTTCTTGGGGACACTGATTCACTCCGCGCTGAGCGCACTGGCCGGCTTGCATCTGGCGATCTGGCTGGATTGCCCGGCGGCCGGCGCGATGGTCGTGGCCGGCGCGATCTTGTTCTGTGCCGCCTGGGTGCTCAGTCCGTCGCAGGGATTGATTGCGACCGGGTTGCGACGGCGTTTGACCCCCCGCCATGAACCCGGTTTGGCCGGAGGCGCGGAAGGCACTTGATCTGTGGGAGCGAAAGACACCTGACCTACAGGCAGTGCTCAGTAACGGGACACCGGTTCGACTCGACGCACAATTTCGCGAGAGCAACCCAAGGGTCTTTTCCCAGTGGCACCCTGCATTTGGAGGGATTCCGCGGTTCTCCACAAGTTCACCCGTTGATCGTGCTCAACCGGCAAGGTGGTTGCTAAAAGGTATCTGCGCGGGTGGACGATCGGGAGCGTGCGTATTCCTGAAGGTCCCCACCCGTCAGCCGGTTCGCCGGCGCAACCATCAACTGACTACTGCTATGCCCTCGTTTGCCTACGCGGCCAGAGAGGCGGCCACCGGCCGCGAAATTCGGAGTTCGATCGATGCTGCTTCCGAGCAGGCCGCGATCTCCGCGCTGCTCAACCGCAACCTGCTGGTCGTTTCCATCCAGGAGAAGATCGGCAAGAAGGGCAAGAACATGGGCGGCAAGGTGGGGCTGCAAGATTTGGTCGTCTTCACCCGCCAGTTGGCCACCATGATCGACGCGGGTCTCGCGATGGTGCAGTGCCTTCAGGCCCTCGCCGAGCAGACGCCCAACCGCGTCATGCGCGAAGTGATCAAGGATGTCTGCACGCGGGTTGAAGGGGGCGACAGTTTCTCGGACGCTCTGAAAAAGCACCCGAAGAATTTTGACCGCCTTTACACCTGCATGGTGGCGGCGGGTGAACGCGGTGGTTTGCTGGCGGAAATTCTCGCCCGGCTGGCGACCTACCTGGAAAACTCCGCCCGGCTCCGCAAGAAGGTGAAGTCCGCGATGATGTATCCGACGGCGGTGACCGTCATCGCGATCGGCATAACGGTTTTCCTCCTCATCAAGGTCGTGCCGGTGTTCGGTGAAATTTATTCCGGCTTCGGCGCGAAGCTGCCGGGACCGACCCAATGGCTGATCAACATCAGCGATTTGCTCCGCAACAACATCGTCTTCCTCGTGCCCATCCTGGCCGGGTTGATCTACGGCTGGTTTGCCTACATCAAGACGAAGTCCGGCCGTGAATTCTGGGATCGCACGCGCATCCGCCTGCCGATCTTCGGCCAGATCGCCCACAAAATCTGTCTGGCGCGCTTCACCCGCACCCTGGCGTCGCTGATCCGTTCCGGCGTGCCGATCCTCGAGGTGTTGAGCATTGTCAGCCAGACGACCGGCAACGTGATCATGGAGAAGGCCATCAAGACAGCCTCCTCGGACATCGAGCGGGGTGACAGCATTGCGGCTGCGCTCGGCAAGCACCCGATCTTCCCTTCGATGATCATCCGCATGGTCACCGCCGGTGAGCAGACCGGCAAGATCGACGCGATGCTGGAACGCATCTCGGACTTCCTCGATGAGGAAATTGAAACGACGCTCTCCGGCCTCACTTCGCTGATCGAGCCCATCCTGATCGTTTTCCTCGGCGTCACGGTCGGTGGCATCGCGATTTGCATGTTCCTGCCCATCTTCAAGATGAGCGAGATCATCAACGCGAAGTAAGTTTTGGTTGGTTACAGTGGTTGGTTGGTAATGGTGCGCAGGCGGCCGGTTCTCCGGCCGCCTGTCGTTTATGGAGGTGGCCCGCACTCACGGCTTGCCGTCCGGCGGACACCTGCCTAGCCTCCGCCGCATGGCAAAAGTACTCCTCGCGGATGACGAGATCACCATGGTGCAGATGGTGGCCGAGCTGTTACGCGCCGAAGGTCACGAAGTGTTTCCCTACACGAGCGGTTATGCCGCCATTGATGCCCTCGAGGAATGCCAGCCGGAACTGGTCATCACCGACCTCTATCTCGACAAGAACAAGGCCGTCGGGCTCGACATCCTGCAAAAGGCCCGCTCTTTGAACCCTCCGCCGACTGTCATCGTGATCACCGGTTTCGGCACCATCGAGACGGCGGTCGAAGCGATGAAGCGGGGGGCCTACGATTATCTTGAGAAGCCCTTCAAGGTGGACGACCTGCGCCTCACGATTCAACGCGCGCTTTCCTACAACGACGCCGTTTCCGAGAACGCCTACCTGAAGAAACAGCTCAAGCGCAAATACCAGTTCAACCAGATCATCGGCAACGCGCCGCCCATGCAGGCCGTGTTCAAAATGATCGAGCGCGTGGCGGACACCGACAGCACGATCCTGATTCTCGGCGAGAGCGGCACCGGCAAGGAATTGATCGCCCGCGCGCTGCACTTCAACAGCCGCCGGCAGTTCGCGCCGTTCATTCCGATCAATTGCAGTGCCCTGCCCGAGAACCTGCTTGAGTCCGAGTTGTTCGGTCATCGCAAGGGTGCGTTCACCGGCGCGGTCAACGACAAGAAGGGGCTGTTTCAGGAGGCCGATGGCGGCACGATTTTCCTCGATGAGATCGGCACCATGCCACCGGTTTTGCAGAGCCGGTTGCTCCGCGTTTTGCAGGAGAAAGAAGTCCGACGCGTCGGCGACAACACGCCGATCTACGTCAATGTCCGCGTGCTGGCCGCCACCAACGAGAAGCTCGAGGAGAAGGTCAAGGACGGCAGCTTCCGCGAAGACTTGTTTTATCGCCTGAATGTCATCGCCATCAACCTGCCTTCGTTGCGCGAGCGCAAGGAGGACATCCCGCTGCTCGTCGGCCATTTCCTGCGTCACCGGGTGGACAGCCGGACCGGTCGCGGATT
>CAYXDZ010000077.1:10469-11715 GCA_964463815.1 uncultured Verrucomicrobiota bacterium
TGCTCGTCGGCCATTTCCTGCGTCACCGGGTGGACAGCCGGACCGGTCGCGGATTCCAAATCACCCGCGGAGCGATGGAGGCCCTCAGCGCGCACGACTGGCCCGGCAATGTGCGCGAGTTGGAGAACGCCATCGAGCGCGCCTGCGCGATGTGTGAGAACGGCCTGCTGCGGGCCGTCGATCTGCCCCCGCAAGTGGCCGCCAAGGCCGGTTCCGCCGATGATGAATCGCCCGTCAGTCTGCCGGCCCTGCCCGCCGAAACGGCGGTCCCCGGTCGATCCGCTGGCGAGCCCGCGCAAGCCAGCCCAGAACTGGCGGCTCCGCTCGGCAAGATCGGTCCGCTCAAGGATTTTGTTCGCGACCAGGAAGTGGCTTACATCAGCCGCATTCTGGCGCAAACCGAGGGCAACAAAGAGGAGGCCGCCCGCATCCTGGGGGTCAGCCTGGCGACGCTGTATCGCAAACTCGCCGAGGAACCCGAGGCGGAGTAAGGCGAAGTTTCGTCCATCCTTGCGCGGGGCTCCGATACCGATTCGTGCCGGAGCGCCGGTCTCCGAACCGGCGCGCTGCGGATCATTTTCCCATACCCACCGGATCGGTCCAGAAGCGCCCAAGGCGGTGGCAACAGGGAAGCCCCGCTTGCGGATCGAATCGTCCACATCCCGGACGTCATCGCCCTCGCATCATGCCGCTGTGACAGGGTTGAAAAACCTTTGCACACCCGCTGTGACAGGGCTGGCACAGTTCGCTGGTTCCGCGAGGTCTCTGATTGCTGCAACTCCTTGATATTACGTGGCTGGCGTGTCGTGCCATCGTTGGAATGCCCAAAGCTAAAAGGTGGACAGAAGATGAAACCATCAACGAAAGGTAAAACCATGCTACTGACACGCTATTCCAATCCGCAGTTGAACCAGTGGGGTGCCTTCGAGCCCCTGCGCCGTTTCCAGAACGACATTGAGCGCCTCTTCAACTCCGATCAGCCCGCCGAGCGGAACTGGCTGCCGGCCCTCGAAGTGAACGAGGACAAGGACAAGTTCCTGGTGACCGTGGAGCTTCCCGGCGTCAACACCGCCGACGTCAAAGTCACGCTCGAAGATGATGTTCTCGCCATCAGCGGCGAGCGCAAATACGTCGGCACCGCCGAGTCGGAGTTGCGTCTTTCCGAGCGCTACTACGGCAAGTTCGAGCGCTCCATCCGGCTGCCCGCGCCCGTGCAGGCGAATCATGTCACCGCCGCCGGCAAGGA
>CAYXDZ010000078.1:0-11688 GCA_964463815.1 uncultured Verrucomicrobiota bacterium
TGGTGATGGAGCCGGACCTCCTGCTGCTGGACGAGCCGACCAACCACCTTGACCTGCTTTCGCTGCTCTGGCTGCAAAACTACCTTAAGAACTATTCCGGCGCGGTGCTGCTGATTTCCCATGATCGCCAGTTCATGGATGAGGTCGTGACGCAGGTGCATGAGATTTCCGAACGGAAGCTCCACGACTACGCCGGCAACTACACCGACTTCCTGCGGCAGCGCGAGGAACGCTACGAGCAGCAACTGGCCGCCTACAAGAACCAGCAGAACGAGATTCAACGGTTGCGCGAATTTTACGACCGCTTCCGGCAGGTGGCCTCGAAGGCGTCGCAGGCCATGAGCAAACTGAAGCAGATTGAGCGCATGGAACTGATCGAGAAACCGGTGGCACCGCGCAAACCGTTTCGCTTCCAGATTCCGCAGCCGCCGCGCGGCGGGCAGCGATCGATCTCGTTGACGGGAATTCACATGGCCTACGGGACGAACCAGGTTTACTCCGGCCTCGACCTCACGATTGAACGCGGCGAACGAACGGTTCTAGTCGGGCCGAACGGCGCGGGCAAATCGACCTTGCTCAAAATTCTCGCGGGCGTGGTCGAGTTTCAGCAGGGCGAACGCAACCTGGGCCACAACGCCAAGCTCGGTTACTTCAGCCAGCATCGCGCCGACACGCTCGACCCGGAGAAGTCGGTCATCGAGGAAGTTCTGGCCAGCGCGCCGGAGATTCGCGAGGACGAGGCGCGCGGCATCCTGGGTTCCTTCCTGTTTCGCAAGGACGACATCCACAAAAAGACGGCGGTGCTCAGCGGCGGGGAAAAGAGCCGGCTCAACCTGATCAAGTTTCTGGTCGATCCGCCGAACCTCCTGCTGATGGACGAGCCGACGACGCATCTGGACATTCACACGGTCGAGTCGCTCACGCTTGCACTGGAACGTTACGAGGGCACGCTCGTCTTCATTTCCCACGACGTGCATTTCATCCGCAAGCTGGCGACCAAAGTCCTGCACGTGAAGGCGGGCCAGGTGACGCCGTACGAAGGCGGCTACGATTACTTCCTGGAGAAGACGGGTGCGCTGGAGGACGAACGCGCGGCGCTGACCGCCGGCTAGTTTTGCGGAGGGCTGTTCCGTCGTTTACAATTGGGTCCGCGTGGAGCAGGGTGATCATGCCGACGGAGAAACTTCCATTCCGGCGGCGAGTCCACTCCGAACAGAAAGCCAAACTCATGGGCGACAAATCCCCCAAAGCAAACCACAAAATGTCCGCGCAAAAGCAGTCCAAGAATAATGCTGCCGGCCAGAAAAAGCAGCAGGCCGTGGCCGCCAAACAGGCCGCCGGCAAGAAGAAGTAACGACTGTTCACACTGTCTCCCCAAACTAAAAAGTGGGGAGACAGTTCCTTCTCAAGGCTGAGTCACCGGCTCCAAGTTGCGACGACTACCGAGGCGGCCAACGGTCAGCGCAACGGTAACAGGCCGCCTGCTGCGGCCGCCTTCGTGTCAGCTTTGAATGCTTCCAGGTTCGCCGCGAGCTGCTCACGCGAACAGCGTTGCTTGAGTTCCCTGATGGCGGCGGTGGCCAGTTCATCGCACCGTTCGTTGCCCGCGTCGCCGGCGTGGCCCTTGACCCAATGCCAGTTGACCTGGTGTTGCGCGACGGCCCCGGCGAGCCGTCGCCACAAGTCCGCGTTCTTCACCGGCTGTTTGCTTTTCGTTCGCCAGCCGTTGCGTAGCCAGCCGGGCAACCATTGGGTGATGCCGTCCCGCAGGTAATTGGAGTCGGTGTGAAACTCGACCGCGCAAGGCCGCTTGAGGACGGCGAAAGCTTCAATGGCGGCTTGCAGTTCCATGCGGTTGTTGGTCGTCGCCGGCACCGCACCGCTCAATTCCCGGCGATGCGGGCCGCTCGTCAACACGGCCGCCCAGGCGCCCGGTCCGGGGTTCCCATGACAGGCTCCATCCGAGTGAATGACGACCGGAGTCATGCTCACGAAGTTCGCCGCCGGGCACCTACTTTTTCTCTTCCTTTTTGCCGTGTTCGATGCCGGCCTTGGCTTCGAGCGCGGCCAGCCGGACCTTGATTTCTTCGAGTTCGTTCAGCAACGCGGTGGCGATTTCTTCGTTGGTGATGATCTCCTCGCTTTCGATGCGCATGGCGAGGTCCGCCGCGCGCGTCTTGCCGATCCGGCTGACCTTCTCCAACGCCTGCGCCATCAAGTCCGCCTCGTCGTCGAACTTGGTTTCGAGCAGGTCCAGCACCTTGAGGGTTTGCTCGTGTGTGAGCGCCGTTTTCACCAGATCCTCGGGTGCCTTGCCGGTGTCCTTTTTGATCACGTTGACGATGGCCTGTGGAATGGAGGTGTCCAGAAACCGCTTCCGGCCGGCGGCGGTCCGCATCACGTTGCGCCGGTTGAATTCGCGGAGGACCGCGCCCAACAGGCTGAAATGCGTCGCTGACGGGTCGTCAACGGAAACGGGAACCAGTTTGTCACCCTCCTTTTTGGCGGCGTACATCGCCTGGCCGTCTCCGTTGAAGCGCGGCATCCAGTGATTCTTGTCCGCGAGGGTGGTCCGCACGGCGGCGATGATTTCCTGCTTGATCTCGGCGCTCAGGATCGGGATTTGCGGGCGCGGTGCCGGTTCCGGCGCTTTCTTCGGTTGCACCGGGGCTGCGGTCGCGGCGGGAGCGGGAGCTGAAGAGGCTGGTTTGGCGGGTGGCGCGGTGTCGAGCGTGGCGACCGGCACGACATTGGGATCCTTGGGCGCTTCCGGGGCGATGATCTTGGCCTGGCAGGAAGGGCACTCGATTTTTCGCCCGCAAACGGAGGTGTCCACCTTGAAATTCTGCCGGCAGCTCGGGCAACTGAATTTGAATTCGGTCATGATGGGAAGAACTATAACGCGGTCATTGAAAAGTACCAATCCTTTGGTTGCTCAAAACCGGCGGACCACCTGCCGATCTTTCAAGTGTGACTGGCGGCCAAGTTTGGACTCGCCCGCGGGAGGGGAGTCTTTAGGCTCTCGCCAGCCCACGAAACAAGCCGGTTCGGTGCGGGTCAAGCCACCACCGCCGGAAAGGCCAGACATAGATGAGCCAGCGCACCGCACCCATCGCCTTTCGCACCGCCGTGTTTTACTGGCTGGTCGGAGTCGCGTGGATTCTCGTGTCGGACGAGGCCCTCAAGTATTTCCTGACCGACCCGGAGCTGCTCAGCCAGGCGCAGTCTTACAAGGGCTGGGCGTTTGTGACCGTCACCGCCGCGCTGCTTTACCTGGCCCTGCGCGCGCAGTTGCACCACTGGCGGGTGGAGGCCGGGCGACGCGAGCAGGCGGAGCAACGTTACCGGGAAGTCGTTGAATCCAGCGCGGACGCCATCTTCATCAACCGCGGCGGACGGATTGTGTACGCGAACCCGGCGCTGGTCCGGTTGCTGCGGGCCGGTTCGGCGGCGGCGATCATCGGCAAGACCCCGTTTGAAATCATTCATCCCGAGGATCATCCCTCTGTGCAGGCCCGGATCGAGCAGATGAGAGTGACGGGTGGTGGCGTGCGGGCGATGGAAGAACGGTTTGTCAGAATGGACGGCGTCCTGGTGACGGTCGAGGTTTCCGCCAGTCCGATGCTGGACCAGGGTGAGACGGCGATCCACGTGACGGCGCGTGACATCACCGACCGCAAACGCGCCGAGGCGGCGGTGCAGGAACGGCTGAAACTGGAGACCCAGTTGACCCGGTTGACGGACTCGGCACCGGGTGCGATCCACAGCTTTCAATTGCGGCCCGACGGTTCGACGAGCTTTCCGTTCGCCACCTTGCGGATCGAGGAAATCACCGGCGTGTCGCGGGAGGAGCTCGCCCGGGATGGCGGCGTCTTGCGCGAGTTGATTCATCCGGATGATCTGGGCCGGATCGGCGAAGCCGTGGCCCGCTCGGCCGAACAGCTTTCTCTCTTCAACGAGGAGTATCGCCTGCTGCATCCCACGCGCGGCCGGATCTGGATCGAGGCCCGTTCGATTCCCGAACGCGAGCCGGACGGCGGTACGCTCTGGCACGGCATCTTGATCGACATCACGCGCCGCAAAGAAGCGGAGGAGTCCTCGCGCATCTCTGAGGAGCGGCTGCGACTGGCGGCGGAAGCGGCGAAGATGGGCTATTGGGAGCGCGATCTGCGCAGCGGAAAGATTTACTGGTCGGAAAGTCTGGAGCGGATCCACGGCTACGCCCCCGGCGGCTTTCCGGGCACCTTTGAGGCGTTTCGCGAGCGGGTGCATCCGGACGATCTGGCGCGGCTGGACGAAGCCCGCGAGCGGGCGCTGGTCACCGATGGGGAATATCATGTTGAGCTGCGTTTCCGGCGGGCCGACGACGGGATTCGCTGGGGGCTGGTGCGGGGCAGGATTCTCTTCGATGCGGCCGGCAAGCCCGAGCGCATGGTGGGCATTGAACTGGACATCACCGAGCGCAAACAAATGGAAGCCGAGGTGGCCCGCCACGCGTATCTGCTGCGGGCGGTGATTGAGGGCACCACGGACGCCGTCTTCGCCAAGGACCGGGAAGGCCGCTACCTGCTGGTCAACGAGGCAGGGGCGCGGTTCATCAACCAGACCCCGGCCGACATCCTGGGCAAGGACGACCGCCAACTTTTTGATGAAGCCAGCGCACGTATCATCCGCGAGCGTGATGATGCTGTGATGGCCGCCGGCCGGGCGGAAACCGACGAGGAAGTGCTGACTGCGGGTGGGGTCACGCGCACCTATATGGCCACCAAGGCGCCGCTCCGCAACGAGCGGGGTGAAGTGGTGGGGATTGTCGGGGTCTCCCGTGACATTACCGATCTCAAGCTCGCCGACCGACGGGTGCGCGAAAGCGAGGAACGGTTGCGGCTGGCCAACGAAGCGGCGGGCATCGGCACCTATTCCCTGGATTACCAGCGGGGGCTTTTGCTGCGGTCCCCGGAGCTGGATGTTCTGCTGGGCCTGCCGTCGGATCGCGAGTTGACCATCGAGGAGAGTTTTTCGCTGGTGCATCCCGAGGATGTTGCCGCGGTGCGGGCTGCTGCCGACCGGTCGCGTGATCCGGCCGGCGATGGCCGGCTGCGCATGGAAATCCGCTTTCTCCGTCCGGGCGGCGAGGTGCGCTGGGTGACCTTCAGCGGGCAGACCAGTTTTCAGGACACGCCGGACGGCCGCTTGCCGGTGGGCCAGGTGGGCGCGGTGCAGGACATCACCGCTCGCAAGGAAGGCGAGCTCGCGGTGCAGCAGCGGCTCGTGCTGGAACAGCAATTGACCCGGCTGGCCTCGACGGCACCCGGAGCGATCTACACCTTCCGGGTCGCGCCGGATGGCAGTTCGGCGTTTCCGTACGCGAGCGCGAAGTTTGAGGACATGTTCGGGTTGCGTCCCGAACAGCTCGGGGAGAGTGCCGCGCCGGCCTTTGCCCTGATCCATTCCGAGGATCTCGCCCGCGTTCAGGCGTCCATTCAGGAATCGGCCCGCACGCTGGCTCCCTGGCAGATTATCTTTCGCGTCAACCATCCGCGCCGGGGCCAGCTCTGGATCGAAGGCAGCTCGGTGCCGCAACGGGAACCGGACGGGGCGGTGGTCTGGCATGGGTTTCTCCTCGAGATCACCCAGCGCAAACTGGCGGAGGAACGGCTGCGCCAGAGCGATGAGCGCCTGCGCCTGCTGATCTCCGGCATCCGCGAGCATGCGATTTATCTGCTCACGGCCGAGGGCCGCGTGGCCAGTTGGTACAGCGGCGCCCGGCAGATCAAGGGCTATGAAGAGGAGGAGATTCTCGGCCAGCATCTGTCGGTCTTCTTCACGCCGGAAGACATCGCGGCGGGCATTCCCCAGCAAGCGCTGGAACAGGCGGCCGCCGAGGGCGGTTTCGAGAGCGAAGGCTGGCTGCTCCGAAAGGATGGTTCGCGGTTCCGGGCCAATTTCAATCTCACGGCCATTTTTGACGAGCGCCGCCTGTTGCGTGGTTTCACCAACATCACCCATGATCTCACCCGGCGAAAGCAGGTGGAGGCCGCGCTCGAACAGGAGCGCCAGCGGATGTCGGCCATCATCAACTCCGCGATGGACGGCATCATCACCATCGATCAGGAGCAGCGGGTGATCGTGTTCAACCCGGCGGCGGAACGCATGTTCAAGTGCCGGGCCGCGGATGTCCTCGGCACGCCGATCGAGAAGTTCATCCCGGAACGCCATCGCGCCGGGCACGCGGCGCACGTCCGGGAATTTGGAGCGACGGGGGTGTCCACGCGGACCATGGGCAACTTCGGTTCGATACGCGGCGTGCGGACCACGGGCGAGGAGTTCCCGATGGAGGCCTCCATTTCCCAGGTCGAACTGGACGGCCAGAAGCTCTTCACCGTCACCTGTCGGGACATCACGGAACGAGTGCAAGCCGAGGAGTTGCGCCAGAGTCTGGAAGGTCAATTGTTGCAGGCGCAGAAGATGGATGCGATGGGGACGCTCGCGGGCGGAATTGCCCATGACTTCAACAACATTCTTACCGCCATCCTCGGCAATGTGGAACTGGCCCGCTGGGATGTCGCCAGCCCGGCGGCCGTGGAAGCGAGCCTCGCGGAGATTTCCCAGGCGGCGGTTCGGGCCAAGAACCTGGTGCGGCAGATTCTCACCTTCAGCCGGCAACAGCCGCAGGATCGGGCGGTCATTTCCCTGGCTCCGGTCGTCGAGGAATGCGTCAGCCTGCTGCGGGCCTCGTTTCCCGCCGGGGTCGAGTTGCAGCGGATCATCCGCGCCGACTTGCCGACCGTGCTCGCGGACGCGACGCAGATTCACCAGGTGATTTTGAACCTTTGCACCAATGCCTGGCATGCATTGCGGGACGGGCGCGGGGTGGTCGAAATCACCCTGGAACCGGTCGAAATCTCCGCCGAACGCGCGGCGACCGTACGAGATCTGCACGCGGGATCATACGTCCGGCTGGCGGTGCGGGACACCGGTCATGGTATGGATGACCTGATCAAGGCGCGCATCTTCGAGCCGTTCTTCACCACCAAGCCGCCGGGGCAGGGGACCGGTCTCGGGTTGTCCGTGGTGCATGGCATCGTGACGTCCCACGAGGGTGCGATCGCGGTGCAGACGCGACCGGGAGCGGGCACCACGTTTGAAGTCTTCCTGCCGGTGGTGGCGGCCGGGCAGGTGGCCGAGATTCGCCAGCGCTTCACCAGTCGTCGCGGCCGGGGCGAGCGGATTCTGTATATCGATGACGAGGACCAATTGATCGCCATGGCTGCGCGCATGTTGGAGCGGCTGGGGTATCAGGCCGAAACGTATCGCCGCGCCGAGCCGGCCATCGCCGCCTTTGCCGCCGCGCCGGGGAATTACGATGTGGTGATCACGGACTTCAACATGCCGGGCATTTCCGGTCTGGAGGTCGCCCGCGAATTGCGCCGCATCCGCGCGGACATTCCCGTGATATTGAACTCAGGTTTTATCTCCGAAGAACTCCACCAGCGGGCGCGCGAGGCCGGGATCGGGCAGATCATGCAAAAGCCCAACACGGCGGAGGAGTTGAGCGAAGCCCTGAAGCTCGAGCTTGCCAGCCGCGAAACTTGAGCCCGGTGCCGCCGGCCGGGGAGCGCGAGTCCCTGCCCGAGATCGAGCGCCCTTCGGCCGGCAAATTTTCCCGCAGAATTTTTTGAACGTTTTTTTGCGCGCTTGTCCAAAGGGCACATTTGGTTCGGCCCGGCGGTTCGGGCCGCCCACCTTTCGGCGAACCGGCGCAGAAAGGTGTTTACACGCCGGGCGGGATTCGTTATTTGCGTCGGCCCTAAATCCGGACGAAACACGGGCATTCTCGCATGATTCACGTTCAAAACCTGGTCAAAAATTTCGGCCCCAAGCGGGCGGTGAATGGCATCTCTTTCGAGGTCCAAAAAGGCGAAGTGCTGGGCTTTCTCGGCCCGAACGGTGCCGGGAAATCCACCACCATGCGGATGATCACCGGGTTCATTCCGCCGAGCGAGGGGCGGGTGACCATCGGCGGCCACGACATTGTCGATGATCCGCTCGCGGCCAAACGCCTCATCGGTTACCTGCCGGAAAACGCGCCCGCCTACACCGACATGACGGTGGGCGGTTTCCTGAATTTCGCCGCGGAACTCCGCGGGCTGCGGGGCGACGCCAAAACCCGCGCGGTTTCGCGGGCCATTGAAATGTGTTTCCTGGAAAACGTGGTTCATCAAAGCGTCGATACCTTGTCCAAGGGGTATCGGCACCGGACGTCGCTCGCGCAGTCGATCATTCACGATCCCGAGGTGCTCATCCTCGACGAACCCACCGACGGCCTTGATCCCAACCAGAAGCACGAGGTGCGCGGCCTCATCAAACGCATGGGCGAGAAGAAGGCCATTGTGTTCTCGACGCATATCCTCGAGGAAGTTGAAGCCGCCTGCACCCGGGCGATCATCATCGACCGCGGCCAGATTGTCGCCAACGGCACGCCGGCGGAATTGCTGCTCAAGGCCGACAACGCGGGTGCGGTTTCGCTGAAGGTGGTCGGTGCCTCGCGGGGAACGGTCACGGAAAAACTCGGCCGCATCGACCGGGCCCGCAAGACGGTCGTGGTCAGCGAGGAAGGCAATGTGGTCTGGGTGCGCGTGCTGCCCAAGGGCGAATTGCGCAACGGCGAACTGGCCCAGGAAGTTTCCTCGGTCGTGGTGACGGAAAAATGGCAGGTTCAGGAACTGCACACCGAGCACGGCCGGTTGGACGAAGTGTTCCGCAACATCACGTCTTCGGACGTGGCCACGAAGGAGGCGGCCTAAATGAATTCAGCCATGGGCAACATCTGGTGCATCGCGAAACGCGAACTCTCCGGCTACTTCAATTCACCGGTGGCGTACGTGTTCATCGTCATCTTTCTCCTGTTCGCGAACTTCTTCAGCTTCATGCTGGGCGGCTTCTTCGAGCGCGGGCAGGCCAACCTCGAGGCGTTCTTCACCTGGCACCCGTGGTTGTTCATGGTCTTCGTGCCCGCCGTGGGGATGAGATTGTGGGCGGAGGAACGGCGCCTGGGCACCCTGGAGCTGCTGCTCACGATGCCGATCACGCCGTGGCAGGCGATTACCGGCAAGTTCATCGCCTCCTGGTTGTTCCTCGGGCTCGCGCTGCTGTTGACCTTCCCGATTGTTTTCACGGTCAACTTCCTCGGCTCGCCGGACAACGGGGTGATCTTCGCCGGTTACATCGGCAGCTTCCTGATGGCCGGTTCGTTTCTTGCCATCACCTGCGCGACCTCGGCGCTGACCCGCAGCCAGGTGGTGAGCTTCATCATCTCGGTGGTGATCTGCTTCGCGCTTGTGCTGGCCGGTTTCGAGCCGGCGGTGGAGTTCATGCGCTCCGTGGCGCAACTGGGCGACAAGTTGGTGGACCTCATCGCCTCGTTCAGCGTGATGACGCACTTCATGAACTTCCAGAAGGGGGTGCTGGTCATCGGTGACCTGGTGTTCTTCCTGTCCGTGATCGTTTTCTCGTTGTTCACCACGGCGGTCATCCTCCGCCACCTGCGCACCACCTGAACCGCTTTTGCCGCCATGAACCAGAAACGAACCGAGACCCTGATTTACTCGACGGTCGGCGTTGTCGCGATGCTGCTCATCGTGATCGCGCTCAATTTCATCTTCAGCCTCACCAACGCGCGCATCGACCTCACGGCCGAGAAGCTGTACACACTGTCCGACGGCACGAAGCAAATCCTGTCGGAGCTCGACACCGAGATCGAAGTGCGGCTCTACGCCACGCAGGATGAAAAAGTGATGCCCGTTCAGTTGAAGACCTACGCCCGACGCGTGGAATCCCTGCTCCGCGAGTACGCCCAGTACGCCAACGGCAATCTCGTCATCCGCAAACTCGATCCCGAGCCCGATTCCGACGCGGAGGACTCCGCCCGACTCGACGGCATCTCCGGGCAGCCGGTCAGCCTCGGTGAGCAGGTTTATCTCGGGGTCGCCTTCAGCATGTTGGACCGCGTCGCGGCGCTGCCCTTTCTGACCCCCAATCGCGAGCAGTTGCTCGAGTATGATCTCACCCGCGCGATCTCGCAGGTTGTGAAGACCGAAAAGCCCGTCGTGGGCGTGATGAGTTCGCTGCCGGTCATGGGCATGCCCATGAACCCGATGATGATGCGCATGGGGCAACAGGGCCAGCAACCGTGGGTGCTCATCAGCGAACTGCAACGCGACTTTGAAGTGCGCGAAATTCCGATGTCCGGCGAGCCGATCCCGGAGGAGATCAACGTGTTGTTCGTCATCCATCCGAAGGCGGCCACGGATGAAGTCCAGTTCGCACTCGACCAGTTTGTTCTGCGCGGCGGCAAGTTGATTGCGCTGCTCGACGCGATGGCCATAGTCGATCAGCAGCAACAGCAACCGAACAACCCCATGGGGTCGCCCCCGAGCGCCTCGAACCTTGAGAAATTGCTGCAAGCGTGGGGAGTCCAGTTTGACTCCACGAAGGTGGTGGCCGACATGAACTTCGCGCGGGAGCTCAGCTTCCAGCGCGGCCGCCCGGCGGAGTTGATTCCGACCTTCCTGTTCGTGGGCCCGGAAGGCATCAATAAGGACGACGTGAGCACCGCCCAGCTCGACGACCTCTGGTTGCCCTTCCCCGGCTCCTTCAGCGGCACGCCGGCCGAGGGACTCACCCAGACCGTGTTGTTGAACTCCTCCGAGAATTCCGCGCTAACCGACGGGTTCATGGCGCAGTTGTCGCCCGCCCAGGTCGCCAAGGAATTCGTCGCGGGTGGCAGGAAGCTGCCGCTCGCCATCCGTCTCGCCGGCAAGTTCAAAACGGCCTTCCCGGACGGCAAACCCGCCGCGGCTCCGGCTGCCGAGGGCATGCCGACACCACCGCCCACCGCCGCTGAGTCGCTGAAGGAATCGAAAGACGACGGTGTCGTGGTGCTGGTGGGTGATGTCGATTTCGCCAATGACAATTTCTCCGTGCAGATGATGCTCCCCGGTATCTTCAGCTTCCGCAACGGCAACATCAGCTTCGTGCAGGCGCTGACCGAGCAACTGGCCGGTGACAGCCGCCTCATCGGCGCCCGCAGCCGGGCGACCATGAACCGGCCCTTCACGCGCATCCGCGAGATGCAGCAGGTGGCCGAGAAGGATTACCGCGCCAAGATCCAGGCGTTGGAGGACGAGCGCCAGCGGGTGCAGACCCGCATCAGCGAATTGCAGAGCAACAAGGAGGACGGCCAGCGCTTCGTCCTCTCGCCCGAGCAGCAGGCCGAGCTCACCCAGTTCCAGCAGAATCTCGTTGAGTCCAACAAGGAGTTGAAGTCGCTCCGGCGCAATCTCAACAAGGACATCAACGCCATGGAAAACCGGCTCAAGCTCTTGAACATCGCCGGCATGCCGTTCCTCGTCGTCGTGGTCGGCATCGCGCTGGCCGTCCTGAAACGCAAACGCACCGCCGCGAAATGAACAGCAAGCAATTCAAACTGCTCATCGGAGCTTTCTTCATCATCTGTGGGCTCGGCGTGGTCCTGCTCACGCGGGATCGTGGTTCCTGGCAGGAGGCCGGGCGGGAGATGGGCGCGAAAGTGTTCCCCGCTTTTCCCCTCAACGATGTGGCTGCGCTCACGATTCAAGGCCCGACCAACACGCTGAACCTCGCCAAGTCCGGCGATGTGTGGGCGGTGCC
>CAYXDZ010000079.1:0-4473 GCA_964463815.1 uncultured Verrucomicrobiota bacterium
GTCACGACGGCACTATAGAAATGAGCCCGGCCAAGTCAACGAACGGCTGGCCTGCCACCATCAGAGATCGTGCTCGCTTAGGAGACGAAGAATCCAACAATTGCGCGCATGACTGTTGAGTTGATCACCACCGGCTCGGAGTTGCTGCTGGGGGCCACATTGAACTCCCACCAGCAATGGATTGGGCGGCAACTGGCGGAGCTTGGCCTGCCTGTCTCGCGGCAGGTGACCGTGCCCGACAGCGGGACCGCCATCGCCGACGCCGTCGCGGAGGCCCTGCAACGCGCGGACTTGATCATCACCACGGGCGGCCTCGGGCCAACGGCGGACGACCGTACGCGCGATGAGATCGCCCGGCTGCTGGGCTTGTCGCTGGCGGAAGACCCGGAAGTGTTGCGCCAGATCGAGCTGGTCTTCCAACGCCGCAACCGGCCTTTGCCGCCCAACTTTGCGACGCTCGCCGGCATCCAGGCCCGGGTGCCGGCGGGGGCGCTGGTTCTGAAAAACGAGCATGGGAGCGCACCGGGACTCGCGATGAAACTGCCGGCCGGTGCGAACGCTGCACATCCCCGGTGGTTGATCATGCTGCCGGGCCCACCGCGCGAACTGCAACCGATCTTCTGCAATCACGTGCTGCCGTTGTTGCGGGCGCACTTTCCGGAGGGTGGCGGCTTCATCGCGCACACGCTGCACACGTTTGGCGTGGGGGAATCCCGGGTGGAAGACGCCATCCGGCCGCAGCTTGTTGAACTGGAAACCCGCGGCTTGGAGATCGGTTACTGCGCCCGCACCGGCGAGGTCGATGTCCGGTTAACCGCCACCGGAGCCGCCGCGCGCGAATTGGTGGAGGAAGCCGCCGGCCGGGTTAGGCGGTTGCTCGGCAAGTTCATCTACAGCGAGGATCAACGCACGCTCGAAGCGGTCATCATCGAACTGTTGCGCGAGCACCGGCAACGGCTCGTAACCGCGGAGTCCTGCACCGGCGGCTATGTCGCGCATTGCCTGACCAATGTGCCCGGGGCTTCGGAGGTCTTTTTGGGCGGCATGGTGACCTACAGCAACGAACTCAAACAAGCCCTGCTTGGCGTGCGACCGGAAACCCTCGCGGCCCACGGGGCCGTCAGTGAACCGACTGCGCGGCAGATGGCGGCCGGCGCGCGGGAGCGCTATCATGCGGACCTTGCGATTGCGATCACGGGCATCGCCGGTCCGGACGGAGGCACCCCGGAGAAGCCCGTTGGGACGGTGTTCATCGCGCTGGCCAACCGGGATGAGGTCACGGTGGCGCGGCAACAGAACACCTTTGATCGGGAAACCTTCAAAATCGTCACCGCCC
This sequence comes from uncultured Verrucomicrobiota bacterium, assembly GCA_964463815.1. Lineage (GTDB taxonomy): Bacteria > Verrucomicrobiota > Verrucomicrobiia > Limisphaerales > RI-55 > RI-55. Next base: position 1,337 of record CAYXDZ010000079.1, read on the forward strand.
GGCAGAGCTTGGAAATGCTGCGCCACCAACTGCTCGGGATGCGGCCCGCCGGGCACAAAAAAAGCCCGCAGGCTTAAACCTGCGGGCCATGAAAATCTGGCGAACGACTACGGGCCGTTGTTGCCGATGGCTTCCACCGGGCAGCCTTCCATGGCCTCTTTGCAGAGCGCCTCTTCTTCGGGCGACTCGGGCTGCTTCTTCACAAAGGAGTAACCGCCGTCCTCCTGGCGGGTGAAATTGTCCGGCGCGGTTTCGCGGCACAGGTCACAGTCAATGCACTGGTTGTCCACGTAGAATTTTCCGGGGACGTTGTCGGCGTAGCGGTTTGCAATATCGGCCATAGTGTTTGGGCTAGGAGTTCGTAAAAAACGTGGGTTAACTTTGCGGCGGTTCCCGCAAAGATCAAGACTCAATTCCCTCCCAACCGGCGCAAGAAGTTCCGCTTTCGAGGCAACCACTGGTCGCGTTGAAAACTTTTCATCCACGAAGGGGGATTATCGCTTGAGGCACCTCGGGGCGTGTGGTTAATTCCGTGGCCATTCCCCGCCGCAACGGCTCCGTTCGCGCCGGGTTGTCGTGCAAAATCTCAAGTCGTAACTGAAGTAACAAGATGTACCAGAACTCGATGCCCTCCGGTGGCCGGCTGCACCGCTACTCGGCCAAGAAAATGGAGAAACCGGTGAACTTCGTCTGCGTCGCGCCGCAAGCGGAGTCGGTATGTGTGATCGGCGATTTCAACCAGTGGCGCGAGGAGGCCCATCCCATGACCCGCCAACCGGATGGCGCTTGGTTTGCGGCCATTCCCATGAATCACGGCCACCATCGCTACGTGTTTGTCGTCGATGGCGAAAAGCAACTTGACCCGAAAGCCCAGGGCATCGCCCGCAACGATCACAACGAACGTGTCTCGTTGATTTCGGTGAGTTAAGGGGTGGCCGCCCGGTGCAAACGGTCGGTAATGCCCCGCCACTCGGGTGATTCGGGAACCGCTTCCATCACGATCCACCCGACGCCCGCCTCATCGCAGCGATGCCACTCCGCGTAGAGCGCCCGCGCGTACGCCTCAGCATCATGCGGAATGACGTGAACCGCCGCCCAACCTTCCGGCGCGGGCAGGCAACTGTGGGCAATCACCACCGCGCGGGAAACCTCGATGCCCCGCTCCGCCGCCTGCCGCAACAGTTCCTCCGCTGAATCCCAGGCCAGCACCACCACGCGCGCCCGCGGCGAGTAATGTTTGGGCAGCAACCCCGGACTGCGCAACCGCCCATCGCTGGCACCGCTTTGCACATCCCCTCCCAGCGTCGCGGCGATGCTCTCCTCTTGGATCATGCCCGGTCGCAGAACCCGTGCGCCGATCTCGCTCAGATCCACCACCGTCGATTCGATGCCCACCGCCGACGGTCCGCCGTCCACAATCAGCGGCAACCGGTCTCCGAGACTGCGCCGGACGTGCGCCGCGCTGGTGGGCGAAACTTCGTTCGCGCGATTTGCACTCGGCGCGGCCAGGGGAAAGCCGCATTCCCGGATGACCGCCTGCATGAACGGATGCGCCGGCCAGCGAAGACCCACCGTCGCACCGCCAGCGGTAACCACGTCCGGAATCGTCGGGGAACGCGGCAGCACGATGGTCAGGGGGCCCGGCCAGAAGGCGTGCGCCAACCGATCCGCCGCGGCCAGCCATTGCGCGGCGCACCGCCGGGCCAGCTCCCAGCTCGCGACATGCACGATAATCGGGTTGTGCGCCGGCCGACCCTTGATCTCGTAAATCCGGGCGACCGCCACCGGGTCGAAGGCATTCGCGGCGAGGCCATAGACCGTCTCGGTCGGCAACGCCACCACTTCACCCGCGCGCAACAACTCCGCCGCGCGTTTCACGGCAACCTGGAATTGCGCGGGCGTTTCGGTGGAGAGAAGCTCGGCGGCCATGCGTCGGCGGGAGTTAAAGGAAAGTTCCGCACCGCGACAAGCCGGCAGCATTCTGAGCTAGTGATTGCCGGTTCGCGTGTTGGGCGCGTTGGTGAACACGCGGGGCCAGTCAAAGGCTTTCAACTGTGTGGCCAGCACGTCCGCTTCCACCGTCTTGGTGCCGGTCACGACGCCCGTGCCCTGCTCCACCGCGCGGCCGGTTCCGCCCAGGACTCCGCCCACGGCGTTGAACACGCCTTCGATACCCCGGCTGACCGGATTGGCATCCTCCTTTTCCGTGCCCGTGAGTTTGCGGCCGGACAGGATGCCCCCGAGTCCTTCCGTGAGTCCACCGGCTTTTCGCAACACATCCCCCGCCGTGCCGCCCACGAAATCGCCGGCCTTGCCGACGGCCATGCCCGTGAGCTTAAGCTTGTCCGTCTCGACCGTCGGTTCCGCGAACGTGCCGCCGAGATGCGCGAAAACCGGCAGTTCGACATAGCGAGCCGTCTGGTTGGTGTCGGTGCCTTTCAGGAAACCGAGCTGCGTGACGAGGTTGCGGCTCAGGTGGAGATTTACCGGCGTACGCGGAATCGTCGAACTGGTGAAGTCTTCGGCCAGCGGAATCGTAGCGCTCACATCCATCAAGTACGCCTCGCTCATCACGGTGAACTGCTCGAGGTTCAGCGTCTGGTTCGTGAAGTGCACCCGCTGGTAGGCCCAGGTGATCGGTGACGAAAACAAGGCGGGCGTCTGCAACAGGAGTCCGACCGGACGCAGGGTGTTCTGCCAGCGCGGGCTGAGAAACTGAAAGTTGCCGTTCGTCAGCCCGAGGTGGATGTCGCCGTTGGCCACCGCCAGCAAACTCTGACCAGGGCGCGCGGTTCCACCCAGTCGCACGGCTGTGGACAGGTCCGCATCCGCTGTTCCCTGCCAGTCCGGGGAAAACGTCTTGAGAAGAGGCGCGGTGCGAAGCTGCTCGATCTCGGCCGCCAGCTCGAACCGCGTCTCACCGGCCTCGTTTGTGGCCAAAAGCCGGGCGTTGATCGGCGAGCCATTCAGCCGCAGCGAGAACAAGCCGAGATCGACGGCGTTCGAGCGCACCGTCGCCTGCGTCACCCAGTTGGTAATGAGCAATTCGCGCAGCCGTAGTTGACGGAAATCGGCGGCCACCGCCAACCGGTCCACGGGCAGCGGAAAGATTCCGGCCGCCGGTTCATCGGGCGTGC
>CAYXDZ010000079.1:4573-9393 GCA_964463815.1 uncultured Verrucomicrobiota bacterium
CCGACCACGACCACATTCGTCGATTGCGAGGTGAGCGACCAATCCTGCAAACCACCGGCGCGCAATTCGCCGTTGATCGCAAGCGAAGCCGTTGCCGAGCGAAACCTTTGCAGCGGCGTGTAAACCGCCAGGAACGGGTTGACCAGCCGCTCGTTGATCATGGGCACCGACAGCGCCACGCTGCCGGTCGTGTTACGCGTGTCGAGCTTGCCGGAGGAAACCAGTTGCAGCGCCGGCTGGCCGGCCTCGGTGACGCCCGCTTCAGTGAGCTGCCATTCCACCGTGTCGCCCTGAAAACTCATCTCATGCGGGAACACCATGTCGAGTTGCCGCAGCGCGACGCCTTCAACTTCACCGGTCAAATTGGTCACGTTGAGCGAGCCGGCCAGCTTCGTTGCCGCCGTCGAGTAATTGACCGAACCCTGATAGTGCAGCGCACCGGTTTGGACCTTCAGAGGCAGCTCGCCCGTGAGCGCGGCCAACGCCGGTAAATCCGCGTTCATCGTGGCCAGCAACTCAGCCGTGACGTTGGCCAGGCTCGCCTGACCGCTGACGCGGAAACGGGCCAACTCGCGAGCCGCCTGGGCCAGCGAGAGGGTCAGCTCCGTCAACTGCAAGTCATCCAGCGCCCGCAGTTCGCCGGTCGCGGAAAGCCGGGCCTGAAACGGGTCGAGAGCATTGGTGCTGGTGGTGGGCCGTCCGTCGGCGAGCGTCGCGCTGGCCCGAAACGCGAGCTGCTGACCGAGTTCCCGGGAGTCAATGTTTGCCTCGACGTCGAGCAGTCCGTCGAGTGGCAGTTCGCCGCTTAACGCCCGCCAGTCGGCGAGCCGCAACTGATCCAGCTTGAGGACGAAAGAACTCCCCGCCTCGCTGCCGGGTTGGCCGGCCCAGGCGAAGTGAAACGGTTCAGCCACTCGCGCATCGACCAGTGCCCGGCCATCCTGGCGGGCGATCAACTCAAACTGGCGGATCTCGGCCCGGCTGGCGGCGAACTCCACCGCCGTGTCGTAGTTGAGCGAAACATCCAGCGGCGGCGTGGAACCCGTCGCATTACCGGCCGCGAATTGTTCCAGCGACAGGCGGCCCGACGCATTGATCGAGTCACCGCCAGCCGCGATCACCACGCGATTCGTGGCGGCGAAGTCACCGAGTTCAAAAGTGAGACCGGATTGCAGCGCGGCCAGTTCCAACACGATGGGGGGAAGTTTGGCGATGTTGACATCAAACGCACCCGCGCCCGCCGCCGGATCATAACCGCCGGTGACTTGGACGCGCCCGACCTCGACCGCGCTCTTGTGGAAAACAAGCGCCAACTCATCCACCTGCCGCAAGGACCCCCGCGCCGTCAATTGAGCGGACAAGTCCGCGCCTTTGGTGAACCGGCCGGTGGCCTCACGCACGTCCAAACGCAAAAGCGCCTCGACCTGACTGGGAGCAAGACCGGCGTCCAGCGCCACCGAGCCGGAAAGATCCAGCCCGGCCCGCAGCGAGTCCACCACCGCGCCGGCGGCATCACGGGACTCCACGCCGAGATTGGCAGTAAGCTTCGCCAGGGTGGCACTGTCGTTGCGAACTTGATCCACCGCGACTTCGAGCGAGTTGATGACCGCCGTCTGTTTCGCCCCATCGGCACCATCGATTTCATAGCGGAAGCTGCCGTCTCGGATCGTCACTTTGCCGATCTGGAGCTGCAAAGGCTCTGAAGATGGCGGGGCCTCGGTAGGTTCCGTCGCACCACTCCCGAGCTTTGCGAGCCAGTCCGTCAAGTCGCTGCCGCCGTCGGAGCGCTGGCGAATGGTGAACCGGGGCTGGTTCAATTCAACTTCTCCGACGGCGATCTCCCCGCCCAGCAGCTTGAACAACTGGTAACGCAGCTTGACGCCGGCGATCTCGGCGAGTGGCTGACCACCGATGGGTGAGAGAGTTACATCCTTCAGATCAATGCCGGAAAACGGGCTGAGGCTGAGCTCACCGACGGTCAGGTCCGCCTGCAAGGCCGCCGCAACCCGCGGCAGCACGAGCGCCTTCACCACCGGCCCGCTGGTCAGCACCAGCCCGCCGATGACCAGCAAGCCCAGCAACCCGCCGCCGATAATCAGCCACTTGCGTCTGCGGTTGGGGTTTTTCGTTTTCGAAGTCATGCGTCAATGGACTCAAGATCAGTGTGATGAGTTCATTCAGTTCGGCCCGACTGCAAGCGATTCCTGCAATGTCCGGCTTGGTCTGGTTGCCGTCACGTGCCGGTAGCGCTCACTCATGGTCATCCGAAGGAACATACTTCAGGTGGATGCTTCACAAAACGCTCCGGGTGAACTAGGTTCACCGTAATGAGCGCCAAGGGCCTCGCGCCCGCGCAATTCGAAGCATCATGCACCTTTCAAACCTTTGCCTCCCTTTTCTTGGAATAATTTTCTCCAGCGCCGCGCTGACAACTACGACCGCCCAAGCCAACCTCTACTGGACTGCCACGGATGCCGCCGGTGCTTACGTGATGCGGGCGGGTGGCGGTGGATCGAATCCCACCGCGATCATCTCGGGGGCTTCCAATGTGCGCGGCCCGAACGGCCTCGAACACGCCGATGGTTTGCTTTACTGGCCCGACCAGCAATTGAACGCGGTGAAGCAGGCCAGTCCGGACGGCACCGGAGTGACCACCTTTCGGCTCGCGAACAACCCCTACGACGTCTTCAGCACGGGCCAGCGAGTTTACTGGACCTCGCAGTCGGGCAACTACATCGACACCCAGTTGGCCAATGGCACCGGCTATCAACGCCTGCTCGCTTCGCCGCAGGTGAGCGCGCCGTACGCGATTGAAGTGACGGCCTCGCACATCTATTGGTCGCAGGTCGGCGGCGCAGGCAGCATTCGCCGGTCGGATCTCAACGGTGCCAACATTGTCACCCTTATTCCCGTTGCCCACGTTTTCGATCTGCAGGTTGCGGGAAACTTCCTCTACTTCGCCGACAACAACGCTCCCAGCGCCATCAAGCGGGCGAATCTCGATGGCACTGGCGTCACCACCCTGGTCACCGGCGAGTCGGGCATCGGCCTCGTCAACGGTCTCTTCGTCACGGACGATACGATTTATTGGACGGCACTCTCGGATGCCGAAGGTGGCGGCATCCGGCGGGCCGACTTGAATGGCGGCAACGTGGCCAACTTGTACAATGCCCCGGCCGGGACGGTGGTCCGCGGTGTGGTGGTGCTGCCTGGCATCCAGTTCATCGATCCCGTTGCGGCAGCCGGCCAGTTCTCCTTCACCTTGCAAGTCGAGCCCGGAGAAACCTACCGGATTGAAACGTCGGGCGATCTGGACAACTGGACGGAAATCACGAACTTCGTCAGCTTGGGAACCACCTTCTCCCTCACCAACTCCATTCCGGCCGGTCCAGGCCAGCTCTTCTACCGCGCCCGGACACCGTAGCCGGCCAGGGTTGGTTCAGACGTTCTTGGGATCGGGATGCACCCACGGCGCGCGATACGGCCGCGCGAGCAACTGGTTCGCCCCGTCGTCACCCTTCACCCGTTGCGTGGCGGTTCCTGCCTTTACTGCGGTGTTTGGAGAGGCGTCGGGCAACCTACGCAAGCAGTGCCTTCACCACGTGGCCACCTTCCGCGCCAGTGAGTGTCTCGTTGCGGCCTTCGAAGTCGAACGTGACCTGCTGATCCTCGAAGCCCAGCAGGTGCATCACGGTCGCGTGCAGGTCGTGAACGCTGACCGGGTTCTCGACGGCGGCGTAACCAAAATCATCCGTCGCACCGTACGTCATGCCGCCACGAATGCCGCCGCCAGCCAGCCAAAAGCTGAACCCGAACGGATTGTGGTCGCGCCCGCTGCCGCCCTGCACGACGGGCAACCGCCCGAACTCCCCGGTCCAGATCACCAGCGTGTCGTCAAGCAGCCCGCGTTGCTTGAGGTCGATCAACAGCGCCGCGATCGGTTGATCCGTCTCGGCGCAGGACTTCGGCAGGTTCTTTGGAATGTCCGCGTGATGATCCCAGTCGTTGCGCACGAGGTGGACGAAGCGCACCCCGGATTCGAGGAGCCGTCGCGCGGTCAGACATTGCGTGCCGAATTCCTTCGTTGTCTTGTGCTCGAGTCCATACAGGCGCCGCGTGGCCGCCGACTCGGTCGCGAGATCGACGTATTTGAACGCCTCGATCTGCATCCGCGCCGCCAGCTCGAAGTTCTGAATGCGCGCGTCGAGTTCGCTCAACCCCGACCGCGCCGCCAGATGCCGGCGGTTCAACGCGTGCGTGAGTTGCAACATCAACTTCTGATCGGCATCGGTCATCGACTCGGGCCGCTTGAGATTGAAGATCGGGCTGCCGCCGCCGGTGTTGAAAGGTGTACCCTGATACAACGCGGGCAGGAAACCGGCCGTGGTCGCGTTGCGGGCGCGCTCGGGATCGGCGGCGCACATCGCCACGTAGGCTGGCATGTCCTGGTTCTCCGTGCCCAGCGCGTAGGTCACCCAGCAACCAATCGACGGAAAGCCCGACTGCCCGCGGCCGGTGTGCATTGCGAGCAATGCCTCGCCATGATCAATATGCTGGGTTACGCCCGAGTTCACGATCGCGATGTCATCGACGACTTGCGCGAGATGCGGGAGGAGCTCCGAGACCTGGAGCCCGGACTGGCCGTGCTGCGCGAACATGAACGGGCTGGCCATCAGCTTGTTCGAGCCGTCCAGCGCGCGTTGTGTCACCGAGCCGGGCATGGGCTGGCCGTCATTTTTCTGGAGCACCGGCTTGGGATCGAGCAGATCCATCTGGCTCGGCCCGCCGCCCATGTAGAGCATGATCACCCGTTTTGCGCG
>CAYXDZ010000079.1:9493-11666 GCA_964463815.1 uncultured Verrucomicrobiota bacterium
GATCCATCTGGCTCGGCCCGCCGCCCATGTAGAGCATGATCACCCGTTTTGCGCGCGGGGTGAAGTGCGGCGTCTTCGATTTGAGATCGAAACTCCCACGGTTCGCCAGTGAACTGCCGGCAAACATCGAGTTCAACGCCAACGCGCCGAAGCCGCCGGCAAAGCGCAGCAATGCGTCGCGCCGCGTCAACGCCGGGGGCGCGTAGCGGCCACAGGAACCAGTCGGTGGATGCATGCTCATTTCAGTTGCTCCGGTGTTTTGTCAGTCAACATACAAGAACTCGCTCGATCCAAGCAAGGCCTGGCAGATGACCGGCCAGGGATTGGCGGAACCGGCGGCGCCGTGTTCGAACAAGGCCCGCTCCTCAGCCGACGGCGCACGTTGGTAAACCAGCGCAAACGCGCGCTCCAGCTGGCCGGCAAACGTGTCGCCGCCTTCTGCCAACACCCGCGCGGCAAAGACCTGCGCACACTCGGCCACAAAGGGCTCGTTCATCAACGCCAGCGCTTGTTGCGCGATGGCCGAGGTCGAACGCCGCGGCCAGTTGGTGTCCATCTGCGGCTCGTCGAACAGCGTCAGAAACGTTGGTACATAGGTGCGACGGGTATGGATGTACACCGAACGCCGCAACCGGTCGGCGTGCCCGTGCTTGATGTCGAACGAGCCGTCACCGCGCCGTTCCGTCGGCACCGACGGACCAAACAACCGTTTGTCCAGCCGCCCGCCAACCTCCAGCATCGCGTCGCGGATAACCCCGGCCTCGAGGCGGCGCGGGCCGGGATTGAAGGCGGCGAAGGGTGAAGAAGAAGCGTCCTCGTCCTCGTAATCGATCTGCTTCGAGGATGAAGGCCGGGCACGAGTACGATTGGAAGCCACCGTTGCCTGCCGATACGTCGCCGAGCCCATGACGAGCCGGTGAATATGCTTCATCCTCCAACCGTGCTCGACGAATTCCGCCGCCAGCCAGTCGAGCAGTTCCGGGCTGACGGGCGGTGAGCCGCGTCCACCGAAATCGTCCGGCGTGGCGACCAGGCCGGTGCCGAAATGATATTGCCAGATGCGGTTCACCATTACGCGCGCGAGGAGCGGATGCTCCGGGTGAGTAAGCCAGCGTGCGAGTTCCAGCCGACGACCGGTCGTCCAGTCGCCGGGCGGCGGCTGATCGAAGCGCGCGGCGCGGTCCGGGGCGTCAAGCACGGCGATCACGCCGGGCGTGACTTCGTGCGCGGGCGTCTCGTAATTACCGCGTTTGAGAAGGCGCGCCGGCGACGGACTGGTCGTCGTGTCGAACAGGTTCCAGATCACGTTGTCTTTGAATCGTTCGTTGCCTTGCTTCAACTCCTCGATGCGATTGGTCGCCATCGCGTGGCGGAGGGCGTATTCGGAAAACAACTCCCGCAGCTTCGCGCCGTTCAATTCAAGTCGCTGCGCCGTGGCGGCCAGTTGCTTCTCCGTGGCCTCGTCGCGCTGGTCGGCGGGCATGTCCAAAGCGGCCAGCAACGGTGCCCGCGCGGTTTCATCGCCGAGTTCCGCCGGGTTTCGTTTGAACCAGCGGTCGCGATACTCGCGCTCAAAGCCACCTCGCACCTGCTCGCTCAACGCCTTGTGCTCCGCGAACCATTTCCGCGACTCCTGCATGAGTTGGCGCCGTTCCTCGCCGGGCAGGAGCGGGATCACCCGCAACGAGCCGATCCAGCCGCCACTCCAGATCGCCGGCAGCCATTGCTCGGGATCATAAGCCGGCTGAAAGACCGCGGACACCCGGTAATACTCCTCCTGCGTGATCGGATCGAACTTGTGGTCGTGGCAGCGCACACAATTGATCGTCAGCCCGGTCAGCGCCTTCATCGAGACTTCGACCGCCGACTGCTGCGCGGCAAAGCGCTTGTCCATCTGCGTGATCGCCTGGTTATCGGTGGCGTCGGGCGTGCAGCGCAGGAAGCCGGTCGCGGCGAGCAGATTGATTTGTTCGTCCGAGAAGTTCTCCGTGTCCCGCCAGTTGAACAGTTCGTCGCCGGCCAATTGCTCGAGGACGAACTGGTCGTAGGGTTTGTCCGCATTGAACGCCCGGATGACGTAATCGCGATACCTCCAAAATCCCTGCCGCGGCAGATCACCGATGAACATGCTCGATTCGGCAAAGCCCGCGACGTCGAGCCAGTGCCGGCCCCA
>CAYXDZ010000080.1:0-11473 GCA_964463815.1 uncultured Verrucomicrobiota bacterium
TCCATCACCCAGCGGTCATCCGCGCGAAAATGATCCGCCAGCGACTTGGGAAAAATTTCGTAATCGGTGCGGCCGATGATCTGTTCCTCGGAGGTGCAGCCCAGCCGCTCGAGAAACGCCGAGTTCGCGCAGACGAGCTCGTAGTTCAGATTCTTGGCGAAGAAGGCGATGCCGGGCAGATGCTCGAACAACTGGTAAAACGGCGTGTCCGCCCCAATTTGTTCAAGGAACTGTCGTTGTTTCGCGGCAAGGCTCATGCGCTTGGTCTCGGCGGCCAGAATGCTTGCGCGCGGGGTGTAGCATCCAGGCGATCCAGATTACTTTGCGGGTGTCGCGGAAGAATGGGCCGGACTTGTTCCCGCCGTCAAGGCGGACAGGCACGAGCCACCCCGCCGCCACCGCGAAACCGCCTGTGCCCGTGCTCACTACGCTCCTCAACATTATGAAGTGCTTCCGTTTATTCTACCCTTTTCCTCGGCCCGGTGTGGGTGCGGTTCGTGTCTGTTGCCTCAGTGCGGTGCTGCTGCTGAGCGGCCTTCCAGTTCCGGCGGAGATGATTCATCGGTGGAGTTTTTCCGAAACCTCGGGGACCACGGTGCAGGACGAGATCGGCGATGCCCACGGCCAGATAGTGGTACTCGGCGGCGGCGGTGGTTTTCAGCGGGACGGTCGCCGGGTGCGCCTGGATGGTGGAGCCCGCGCCAGCGCGGATTACGTGGCGCTGCCCGGCAGTGTGTTTGATGGCCTGACTGAGTTAAGCATCGAGCTTTGGGCCGTGCCACATTCGTTCCCCGATTGGTGCCGGGTGTTTGATCTGGGGCCGGGCGAGGGGGCCGACTTGAATCTGAATCTGGTGCGGTTGGCCTTCTCTCACGGCGGTAACGGCGACGCCCAGCGTTACGGCTTGTTTGGTCTGCCGCCGGTGGATGCCTTTCAACCCACCCCGGTGGATCGCGAATACCATTACGTCCTTACCTGGTCTGCGGCTGGCGTGCTCTCGTTCTATCGCGACGGCCAGTTGCTGGGTGCGCAGGACACCGGTGACGTAACGATCGCCACGCTCGCGGCGCTGCCCAACACCGCGTTCTGGCTGGGGCGCTCGCACTTCGGGGTCGATGCCACGGCCAACGCCTCCTACAACGAGGTGCGGGTTTACAACTCCGTCCTGTCGCCGGCCACGGTTGCCGCGAACGCCGCCCGCGGCGCGGAGGACACGCTCGGGTTGGTGCATCGCTGGAGCTTTTCCGAGACGGCTGGAACCACCCTGGCCGACTCGATGGGAACCGCACCGGGCATGATCGTTTCGCCGGATGGCGAGGCGCATTACTCGCTGGACAACGGTCAAGTCACCCTGACGGGTGGCGCGCGGACGACGGCGGACTTCGTGCAATTTCCGCCCCGCCGTTTGACGGGCTTGACCGATCTGACGCTGGAGCTCTGGGCGACGCCGAATGAGGCGAGGAATTGGAGCCGGGTGATCGACATTGGCGATGGGCTCACCACCACGCCGGAGGATTCTTTTCTGCTGTCCTTCAGCCGGGGCGGGGATCTCAATTCGCAGCGGCTGGAGTTTCAACCGGCCGGGGCGGCGGCGACCGCCGTGGACTCCCAACTCCCCACGCAGACCGGCACGCAGTACCATTACGTCATTACTTGGGACTCGGTTGCCGAGCGCGTGAACTGGTACCGCGACGGCGAATACGTGAACGGTTTCGATACCGCCGGCACGCCCTTGTCGGCCGTGCAGGATGAAGTCATCTGGCTGGGGCGCTCGCACTGGGCGGGCGACGAGACGGCGAGCGCATCGTGGAACGAGTTTAGGATCTACAATCGCGCGCTGTCCGTCGAAGAGATCGAACTCCACACCGCGCAGGGGCCGGACGTGATCACCGTGCCGCCGGCGGTGGCTCTGGATGACGCGGCGACGATTCAATCCGGGGGTGACGTCGCGGTGGAAGTGTTGCTCAACGACACCGCCTGGCGGCTCGATCCAAACACCTTGACGATCACCACGCCGCCCGCGGCCGGTGTTGCCGAAGTGAAACCAAACGGGCGCGTCTTCTACCAAAATACATCGCCGGCCGCCGTCGATTCCTTTCGCTACCGCGTCACCGACACCTTGACCGGCGGGTCGGTGGAGGCGGATGTCCACATCACCATTACGGCCGACTTGCGGCTGGCGGCCACCAGCCTGCGTCTGCCGCCTGAGCCCCCGGCGGTGGGCTACCAGACGGTGGATGCGTTCCCGGGATTGACCTTCACCAATCCGCTCGGCGTGCGTCGTTCGCCGGTGAGCAACCAGCAACTCTACGTGATCGAGCGGCGCGGGTTTGTGCAGCGCATTCCCGACGTGACCGCCACGACGCCGCAAAAGGAGCAGTTCCTCGACATCTCGGATCGCGTGTCGTTCGACAACACTAATCTCGGCGAGATGGGCCTGCAAAGCATCGCGCTCCATCCGGACTTCGCGAGCAACGGCCGTTTGTTCGCCTACTACACCGCGCCGCGCCCGGGCGGAGCTTTCTTCAACCGGCTTTCGCGCTTTGAAGTCACGCGCGACGGGTTGGGGAATTTCGATCCGTTGACCGCGGTTGCGAATGCCGACAGCGAGCTCATTCTCTTCGAGTTGTACGACCAGGAGTTCAACCACAACTGCGGTGACCTGCACTTCGGTCTGGACGGTTACCTTTATGTCTCGATGGGCGACGAAGGCGGACAACGGGATCCTTACAACAATTCGCAGCGCATCACCCGCGAACTTTATTCGGGCATCCTGCGGATCGACGTGGACAAGCGCCCCGGCAATCTTGAACCCAACCCGCTCGCCACCCCCGACCCCGGATCGAACATCCCGCTGGATGGCGGCGTGGCCCGCTATTCGATTCCTGCGGACAACCCATTCGTCGGGGCCACGAGCTTCAACGGCGTGGCCGTCGATTCGGCGGACGTGCGCACGGAATTCTGGGCGGTCGGCTTCCGGCATCCTTGGCGGATGGGTTTCGACGACGAGACCGGCGAGCTGTGGGTGGGCGATGTCGGCCAGTATGATCGCGAGGAAGTGAACCTGGTGGCGAAGGGTTTCAATTACGGTTGGAAGTATCGGGAAGGCACGGTCGCCACGCCCGGCGTTGGCAATCCACCCGCCATCTGGACCGCTTTCAATCCCGTCGATCCCGTCTGGGAATACCTGCACAACGGACCGGCTGGTTTCAATGGCTTCTCGGTGACCGGCGGCCGGGTCTATCGCGGGGAGGTGCTGCCCGCAGAACTGCGCGGAGCCTACATCTTCAGCGATTTTGTCACGGGCCACATCTGGGCGCTCACGCGGGACGCGAATGCGACCAACGTCGTGCGAATCGCTGGTGATGACGGGATCGCGGCGTTTGGCATCGACCCCAGCAATGGTGATATTCTGCTGTGTGATTACGTGGAGAACAAAGTCAAGCGGCTCGTCCACACCGATGCGACGGATGACGACTTTCCGCAATGGTTGAGCGAAACCGGCGCGTTTGCGGATACCGAAACCCTGACGCCGAATCCCGGTGTGGTGGCCTACGAACCAAACGTGGCCTTCTGGTCTGATCACGCGTTGAAGCGCCGTTGGTTCGCGCTGCCGGATCTCGACAGTCGCTTTGGTTTTCAAGCGCACGGCAACTGGTCGCTGCCGACCGGTGCGGTGTGGGTCAAGCACTTCGATCTCGAACTCGAGCGCGGCAACCCCGCCACGCGGCGTCGGTTGGAAACGCGCTTCATCGTCAAGAACGAGGGCGGTGTTTATGGAGTGAGCTACCAGTGGAATGAAGCGCAGACGGACGCCGCGCTCGTCGGCTCCGCCGGCACGGTGTTCGATCTCGAGGTCATCGAGGATGGCACGCCCTTCACACAAACTTGGGAGATTCCAAGTCGCTCGGCATGCCTGACGTGTCACACCGAAGTGGGCGGGCGGGCCTTGAGCTTCAACACGGCACAACTCAACCGCGAAAGCTCGCTCGGCGGCACCGGGAATCAACTCCTGCGCCTTTCCGAGGCCGGCTACCTGCACGAGCCGGTTGCGTCCATCATCGGTCTGCCCGCGCATGTGCCCGCCGGCAACGACGCGGTCACCTTAGAGTCGCGCGTGCGTTCCTATCTGGAAGTGAACTGTGTGTCGTGCCACCAGCCGGGGGGTGCGGGCACGTCCACGTGGGATGCGCGCGCCTTTCTGCGGCTCGATCAAACGGGTCTGCTGGACGGCCTGCCGCAGAACAACGGTGGCGATCCGGAAAACCGGCTTGTGGCCGCCGGTGATCTGGCGCACTCCGTCCTGTTGCAACGCATCCGCGCCGGCAACGGCTTCACCCGCATGCCCCCACTGGCCACTCAGGTCATGGATCAGGAAGCGATCTATCTGCTTACCGCCTGGATCTTGCAGGAACTGCCCGCACGGCAAACTTACGCGCAATGGCAGATCGCGGAGTTTGGCTCGACGGAAATTCCCGAGGCGACGAAGGCGTTCGACGATGACCTTGACGGTCTGAGCAACTATTACGAATTTCTCACAGGCACTCCGCCGCGCGTTGCCAGTCTGCCGTGGACGATCAACATCACCGGCGACCCGGACTCGGTCAGCATCGAGTTTGGCCGGCAGCCACATCGCGGCTACATCGTGCAACACAGTGAAGACTTGCTGAACTGGCAGTTCTGGGACGTGCCCGACAACCGGCTCTGGTTTGGCGCGGCCGATGAGTTGGAGCGCATCTCCGGGCCGGCACCCGTGCCGGGATCGAATCAGTTCTTCCGTGTGCAGATCATCGAGCCCTGACAATTCTCCGCCATTATCGGGCAACGGTTCTGAAAGTTGATGATGACGAAGGACAGTCCACCGGATGTTTTGTTGCTGAATATAAGTGATTGATATTCAGCGATTGGATTGAAAGTGAGGCGACAAGGAAGTTGTTCGTGGTCGCTGCGATGAAGTCGTCAACCACCCTCCGGGTTGCAAAAGTCGATGGCGCAAAATTCATAAAATGCGGCCAATTGACACAATACCTTCTTGCCGGGCTCTGTTACAAACATACTCAGAACCCAATGGCAGTTACATGTGTGAACACTTGTCGCCGGCTCTTCCCGGAGATTTAGCGTCAGCGGGTCACACGAAACAAATACACAAACCGTTATGAAGTTAAGCACTCAATCCGCATCCCTGCTAGGATGCCTCGTCTTGGGCGCGGCGCTCGGCGTGCCGTCCGCGTTCGCCCAGGCGGAACTTAAACACCGTTATCAGTTCAACGATGCCGCCGGGACGACCGTCCTGGACTCCGTGGGCACGGCCCACGGCACGCTCGTCAACAATACGGGCCTTGCGGCGTTCGATGGCAACCGTCTCACGCTGGGTAATGACGGCAGCCAGGCATCCAATGCCGGTACGGGCGACTTTGTTGATCTGCCGAACGGATTGGTCACCGGGTTGAATACGGGCGCGGGGACCACCCGATTTGCCCTCGAAGCCTGGTTCACCCGGACCGGCGGTAACACCTGGCAGCGCGTTTACGATTTTGGAACCTCGGTGGGTGGCGAAGGGATTTCAGACAGCGGCGACGGTACCGCGCAGTTGTTCCTGACGCCACAAAGCGGCGGCACCTCTATTCGGGCGGCTTGGCGCCCGCAAGGCGGCGGCGAGGTCCAGATTGAGCGGCCGGGCATCTCGACCTTGAACGAGCTCACCCAGACGGTGTTTGTCTGGGATGAAACCACCACGTCGGCCCGGCTTTATGTGAACGGTGTGGAAGTGGCCGCCAACACTGCGGTCGCCATGACTATCGCCGGAGGTTTCTACGCGGGCGAAACCCCGTTGGATGTCAACAACTGGCTGGGCCGGGCCCAGTGGAACGACTCCTTGTTTGTCGGCAGTTTCGATGAGTTCCGGGTCTGGGACAGCTCGCTCAATCCGGTCGAAGTGGCGGAAAAATTCCTAGGTGGACCGGATAATCCGGCCGGTGGCGACCTGGGCACCTTGGCGGCGGTGTCTGCCACGGGTGCCGCGAGCATCATTCTGGGTGAAACCACCACGGTGCGCGTGAATGCCGATTATCAAAACTTCACCGGCATCAATGTGTCCGCGCTCGCGACGTTCACTTCGAGCAACCCCAATGCGGCAACGGTGAATGCCGCCGGGGTGGTCACGGCTTTGAACCCCGGCAACACGGTCATCACGGCGACCTACCTCGGCCAGAGCGCCACCGTTTCCGTCGATGTCGCTGTGCCCTCCCGTCCGCCGGCGGTGCTCGCGCATCGTTACAGCTTCAACGATGCGGTCGATTCAACCGTGCTTGCTGACTCCGTCGGTAGCTTGAATGGCACCGTGCTGGGCACGGTCGCCTTCACCGGCACCGGCACCGCCAATTTTCCCGGTGACCGGGCCTCGTACATCGACCTGCCCAACGGGATCGCCTCCGGCCTGGGAGCCAACGGCACCATCGAGGCCTGGGTCACGTTCCCGTCCTCCGGCGCGGGTGGCTGGCAACGGGTGTTTGACTTTGGTAATACCAGCCTGGGTGAAGACCCGATCCATCCCAGTCTCGGTGGTCCCGGAGGTAATAGCGGTGTCGCTTCGTGGTGTTATGCTCCCAGGCAGGGGGCGATCACGGCTAATATTGGGGGGCGTTATGGCTGAGCCCCGGGCCCGGGCGGAGAAGCCCCGCAGATCAACCCACCTGCGGCACTGGGCGCTCCGCTCGACACGGAATTCCACATGGTCGCCACCTACAATCACGCGCAACGCGTGGCCCAGCTCTGGATCAACGGCCAGTTGGCCGGTCAGGGTGTGGTGCTGGCGGATCGGCCACTCTCGTCCTTGAATGACGTGAACAACTGGCTTGGGCGCTCGCAATGGAGCGGCGATGCCAATGCGACCGCCACTTTCAACGAGTTCCGCATGTATTCGGGTGTCCCATCGGAACTGGAAATTGCCGTCAACCGGGCCGCTGGTCCGGACACCCTCATCGCCGATCCCGGCACGGTACAGTCTCTGGCCATGCAAGCGAGTGCCAACAGCGCGGTCGAGGGTGGTCCGGCGGTTCCGGTCAGCTTGCTCGCCAACTTTACGGCCATTAATAACGTGGATGTATCCTTCGTTCCGGGAGTCGCCATCACCAGTTCCGACACGTCGGTGGCGCGCATCCTCACCGGACCCACGCGCATCCTGCCGGTCGGTGCGGGCACGGCCACCATCAATGGTGTTTTGGGCGGCCAGAGCGCCGCGCCCCTGACCTTCACAGTCACGGCCGCGCCCGCGCTGCAACTGGCGCACCGTTACGCCTTCGATGCCAATCCCAATGATGCCATCGGCGGCAAGAACGGCGAACTGATCAGCACCGCCACCCCGGGGCCGGTGTTCGAGGACGGCGGACTGACCCTTGCCGGCAATGGCTACGTCAACTTGCCCAACTTCCTGTTCACGGACTTCTTCTACCAGGTGGAGCCGGAGAACCAGCCGGCCGTGACGCTCGAACTGTTCGGCAGTTGGGCCGGCGGTCCCAACTGGCAGCGGTTGCTCGATTTCGGCGACACCACATTTGCGGGCAGCGCGGAAGATCCGCCGCTCGGTGAGACCTACAACGGCCGCACTACGCTCTTCATCACGCCTTCCAACGGCGGGGTGATGCGCTTCAACTACACTCAGGCGACTGGCGGCGCGGTCGGGGTCGTTGACAGCTCGCCGCTGGGTGCCAACCAGGACTTCCACATCGTGGTCGTCTTCGATCCCAAACAAGGCATCACCCGCATGTATCGCAACGGCGTCTTCGCCGGCCTCGGCAGCCTGCCGGCAAACGTGGGTACCAATCTGCGCGATGACACCTCGATCCTTGATGTCAACGTCTGGCTCGGTCGCTCCAATTTCGGAGCTGATCCCTTCTACAACGGTCGGATCACCGAATTCCGCATATGGCGCGGGGGCATGACCGAGGCGCAGGCCCGGCAGAACTACAACTGCGGCCCGGACAATCCGAACGGCTGCACGATCCCGGCCGCGCCGACGATCGGGCTGAATCAAACCGGGGGTGCCACCACCATCGCGTGGCCGGCCAACGCCTACGGTTACAACATGCACACCACCACCACCCTGGGTGAAGGTGCGACATGGACGCCGGCGGCGGCCCAGCCGCTGACCACGCAGGGCGTGCGGCGTTTCAATGTGAACCCGACCGGTGGCGCCGCCTTCTTCCAGCTCCAGACGGACGAGTGATCTGACGGAGCTTGTTTGGGAACAAACCCGGCGAAGTGATGGCGGCGCGCCGGCCGCCTTCCGGGGTGGCCCGCCCGCCATCGCTTCGTCGAACTGGAGTCTTGTCAAGGGTTCCGTCTGGCCGGCTGGCGGCGGGAAAACCGAACACCCCGGATGCGTTGTGCGGGGGGTCGCGAACTGAGAACCACAGCGCTCAATTTGAGAACTTGAAATCGACCATGAAACGAAACCTGAGTAGCATCCGCGGGCCCGCGTTCACGCTGATCGAGTTGCTGGTGGTTATCGCCATCATTGCGGTGCTGGCCTCCCTGCTCCTGCCCGCCTTGAGCAAGGCCAAGACGCAGGCGGTGAGAATTAAGTGCGCCAGCAACATCCGTCAGCTTGGCTTGGCGCTCACGATGTACGCCAATGATCATAACAATCTGCTACCGGTCAACGGACCCGGTGGCATCGGGGGTTGGCCCTGGGATTTGAGTCGCAATGTGGTCACGGAAATGGAGAAACTCGGCTTTCAGCGAAACATTCTCTACTGCCCGAGCACCCCGGAGCAAAACGCCGACGCCAACTGGGATTTCACGACCGCGTTTACGGTGGTGACTTATGTGCTCACGTTGAACGACACCCCGCGACTGGTTGCGACCAATCGGAATTCCAAGCTGGAAGTGCGGCCCTTGGACTTGGGCCGTGCGGGAACCTACACTCCCAAGATTACCGAACGGGAGCTGGCGGTGGATGCGATCATTTCCAATGGAAACAATCGCAATACCGCGCAGTTTACCGGGATTTACGGCGGATCGCCCATTCCGCACCGCGCGAACCATATCGGCGCGAATAATCAGCCTACGGGCGGCAACATCGTCTTCATGGATGGCCATGTGGAGTGGCGCAAATGGCAGGATATGGTCGTCCGCACTACCGGTGAACCTTCATTCTGGTATTAACCATGACGTGCGCTCATTTCTGCCGCCGGTTGCCCTCGTTGTTGGGATTGCTGGTTGCCCTCGTGGTTGCAGGATGTGGGGGCGAAGAAGCTCCTCCCAACCAAGTGCCCGCGCCCACCAGTGGCGTGCTGACGGACGCCGCGGGCAACCCGCTCGTCTTGGACGCAGCCCAGCTCAAAATCGACCAATTGGTCGAGCATCAGAACCCGGTCGTTTCCAACAACGCGAAGCAGCTCAAGCTGGCGATGGAGGCCAATGATTATACACGTACGGCCCAATCCTTGAGCGTGATCGCCAGCCTGCGCCTTGATCAGGGATCGGAGGCTATCGTGCGGGACGCGCTGCACAAGCTGGTGGAAGTGGCGACTGCCGCGGCCGAGAAGGGCGACGGCAACGCCAAGTTTGCCCTGGAGTTTATCAAGGATACCTTCGGCGGGTGATGCCAGGAACGCCAGCCATCAGGGGCGTGGCGCGCACAGCGAGTTTTGTCCCGAACGGTGTAGGGACAGGCGGGCGCTTGGATTCAGTGTGTCCTCCAAGCGCCCGCTTCCTTTTCAACACGGCAAGAACCAAGTGAAACCAAGATTGTTATGACCAAGAAGCTGAACGTGGCCATTGTGGGCCTGGGGTTTGGGGCGGAGTTCATCCCCCTGTGGCAGAAGCATCCGCACACCACCTGTTACGCCATCTGCCAGCGCGATCCGAAGAAGCTCAACGCCGTGGGCGACTACTTTGGCGTCGCCACGCGCTACACCGACTTTGCCGCGCTGCTGAAGGACAAGCAGGTCGATGTCGTCCACATCAACTCGCCGATCCCCGACCACGCGTGGATGAGCATCGCCGCGCTCCAGGCCGGCAAACACGTGGCCTGCACCGTGCCGATGGCCACGAACATCGCCGACTGCAAGAAGATCGTGGACCTGGTGCGCCAGACCGGCCTCAAATACATGATGATGGAAACCGTGGTGTACGCGCGGGAATACCTCTTCATGAAGGAACTGCTCGACCAGGGCAAGCTGGGCAAACTGCAGTTCGTGCAGGCCAGCCACCAGCAGGACATGGACGGGTGGCCCAACTACTGGCCCGGCCTGCCGCCCATGTGGTATGCGACCCATTGCGTGGGTCCGGTGGCGGGGTTGATCGGCAAACCGGCCGAATACGTGAGCTGCTTCGGCTCGGGGACGATCCGCAAGGAATTGATCAAATGCTACGGCAGCCCGTTTGCCGTCGAGACGGCGCACATCAAGTTTGCGGACACGGACGTGAACGCGCGGATCATTCGCAGCCTGTTCGACACGGCGCGGCAGTATCGGGAGAGCATCGACGTGTATGGGGACAAGCAGTCGGTGGAATGGCCGCTCGTCGAGCACGAGCCGTTGATCCTGCACACGGCCAAGAAACCCGAGCCGAAGATCCCGAAAGCGGTGAAGTGCCCGGACTACGCGAAGCGGCTGCCCCGGAGCATTGCGAAGTACACGACCCAGGGCGTGTATGACTCGTCGAAGAAGACGCATTTGAGCTTCACGCAGGGCAGCGGGCACGGGGGCAGCCACCCGCACCTGGCGCATGAGTTTGCGATGGCGCTGGTGGAGGGACGTGATCCGTTTCCGAACGCGAAACAATCGGCCAACTGGACGTGCGTGGGCCTGTGCGCGCACGAGTCCGCCCTGGCCGGCGGCAAGCTCGTCAAACTCCCCAAGTTCACGGTGTAATCGCTGAACCCCGGCCGCCGTCTGTTGTCAAAACTCGGACCGAGCTGATGTTCCACCAACTTGATTTTGTAGCATGAAAAACATCCGACGTATTCTCGCCTGTTCCCTGCTGGCGGCCGTTGCCTGGCTGCCGCTGAATTGTCCCGCCGCCGCGCAACCCTCGACCTTGCGCGTGCTCTTCCTGGGCGACAATGGACCGCATCGCCCGGCCGAGCGTTTCCGGCAGTTGCAACCGGTGCTGGCCCCGCGCGGGATCGAGTTGACGTACACCGACAACCTGCAGGACATCACGCCCGCGAAGCTGGCCGGCTTTGATGCCCTGGCCATTTACGCGAACATCACGCAACTGCCGGTCGAACGGGAACAGGCCATGCTCGATTTCGTGGCCGGCGGCGGCGGGTTGGTGCCGATCCATTGCGCCAGCTACTGCTTCCATAATTCGCCGAAGTACATCGAGTTGGTGGGCGCGCAGTTTCAGCGGCACGGCGCGGGCGTGTTCCAGGAAACCATCGTGCAGCCGGATCATCCCGTGATGAAAGGGTTGTCGGCGATTGAGAGCTGGGACGAAACCTACGTTCATACCAAGCACAACACGA
>CAYXDZ010000081.1:0-11461 GCA_964463815.1 uncultured Verrucomicrobiota bacterium
GGTGGCAGTTTCCCGACCGGCCGCTACGTGCTCGCCGACGGCCGGGCCGATTCCGTGGCGCTGGTGCAGGAACCCTTCAGCAGCGTCGCCACCGAGGCTTCAGCCTGGCTCCAACGCGACTTCTTCAAGGTCGAGAAGATCAAGTCAATCGCCGTCACCACGACCAATTCCTGGAAAGTCTCGCGCGAAACCGAGACCGGGGATTGGCGGCTGGCCGAGGCGCAGGAGGGCGAAACGCTCGATACCGCCAAGACCGGCAGTTTCAATTACGCGCTGTCCTCACCCAGCTTCGAGGACGTGCTGGATTCGGATCTCGAAGCCGCCGGGGTGGCCAGCCCACAGCGCATTGTGATCGAGACGTTCGATGGGTTTACCTACACGATCGACGCCGGCAAGCCCGATGGTCAGGAGAGCTATCTGTTGAAAGTTCAGGTCGCTGCTAATCTGGCGACGGAGCGCACGCCGGGCGCTGATGAGACCCCCGAGGACAAAGAACGCCTCGACAAGGAGTTCGCCGAGCGGCTGGCCACCTTGAAGGAGAAACTCGCGAAAGAGCAGGCTTACGGGAAATGGACCTACCGAGTCTCCAACTGGACGCTCAACTCCGTGCTTAAGGATCGTTCCGAGTTGCTCAAGCAGCCGGAACCTCCGGCGGAGCCGATCACGCCGCTCATCGAACCGCTGCCTGAAGACGAGCCATAATTCAAGGCGTTGTCGCGAGCCCAAAATCTAAAAGCCACGCCGGTTGACCGGCGTGGCTTTTTCGTAATGTGTGTCGGGCATCCTGCCCGACTTCGGGCGTTCGGCTTGGCGGCCTATTTCCAAATCGCGAGCAGCGCCACCCGAAGTCAGAGCCTCCTCACGTCGGCTCCTACCCCGGTGGGGATTACTTCAACGCCGCCTCGTAATTCGCCGCGACGGCGTTCCAGTTGATCACGTTCCAGATTGCCTTGAGGTAATCCGGCCGGCGGTTCTGGTATTTCAGATAGTAGGCTTGCTCCCAGACATCGATGCCGAGGTTCGGCGTGCCTTCGCAGCCGGCGACGGCCTTGCCAATCAACGGCGTGTCCTGGTTCGGTGTCGAGGCGACCGTCAGCTTTTTGTCCGGGCCGACGATCAGCCAGGACCAGCCGCTCCCGAAACGCGTGGCACCCGCCTGTTCCATTTTTGCCTTCAACTCGTCGAGACTGCCGAAGGTGGCGTTGATTGCCTCGGCCAGCTTGCCGGCGGGCGCGCCGCCCGCGTTCGGACCGAGCACCTTCCAGAACAGCGAGTGATTGGCGTGGCCGCCGCCGTTGTTGCGCACGGCACCGCGGATCGCCTCCGGCACGGCGGCGAGATCGCCGATGAGCGCCTCGATGGTTTTGCCGGCCAGCGCGGCCTGGCCTTCCAGCGCCTTGTTGAGGTTCGTCACGTAGGCGTTGTGATGTTTGCCGTGGTGAATTTCCATTGTCTGCGCGTCGATGTGGGGTTCGAGCGCGGCCTTGTCGTAGGGAAGTGCGGGTAGTTCGTATGCCATGTTGGTTCTTTCGTTAAGTGTGTCGCGGATCGAATGACCCGCCGTCGGAAGGACCAAGCTACCAGAACCTCGCGCCCTGACAAGGCTGGCCATCCTCAGAACTCCGGCGGTAATCCTCGTCGCCGGCATTCTTCCTTTTCCGCGATCAGTTGGATCAGTAACCTGCCGCCATGTCTGAAATTTCTCTGAACATCCTCGCCGTCTGCGGCAGCAACAGCGCCGAGTCATCCACCAAGGTCGCCCTTCAGGACACGGCCCGCCGGCTCGCGGACGCCGGCTGCGTGGTGGATTTCCTGGACCTGCACGAAATCCAGCTTCCGCTGCTCAACCCGGAAAGCGCCTGGACGCAGCCGTATTACGGCCCGCTCAAAGAACGCGTCATGCGCGCGGATGTGTTCCTGCTCGGCACGCCGGATTACCACGGCAGCGTGAGCGGAGCGCTCAAGAACTTCACCGATCATTTCTGGAAGGAATTCGCCGGCAAACTGTTTGCCACAGTCGTGGCTTCGCATGAAAAGGGGCTGACCGTTCACGACCAGCTCCGGACCATCGCCCGGCAATGCTATGCGTGGGCCATGCCCTACGGCGTGTCGCTCGACGACAAGGCCGACCTCCGGGACGGCCGGATCGCCAGTGAGGCGTTGGCGAATCGCCTGGAGATGTTCGCCCGCGACGTGCGGGTCTATGGCGGACTGCTCGCGGCGCAACGCCGCGCGGATCTGGCGGGCAAGGAACCGGGATTCCTGGCCCGGCATCGCAAGTAGCGGCTGAAGGGAAACCCGGCCTTGGTGAAACTTCTCCTGCCGCTCCCAGGTGGGACACCATGATTGCCGGCACCGGCAATTCAGAGAATCCGCTCGCGGAAGTGAATGAAATCCTCAAGGGCTTGGCAACGGGCTGGAAGAACCGGACTTGTCTGCTGGGACAAAGCCTGGCCAACCAGGCGAGAGAGCAGACCAGTTCGTCCTGCATCCCTTCGTGGCGGGGCGGTTCATGAGAACAATGCGAGCAACCGGAGCTGGAGGGGGAGGTCGTTGAGCATTGCCACACGCGGCCCGACGGGCGGGAGATGGTGGGCCGCTACCTGCGCTTCGGTTCGTCCAGCCGTAGGAATCGCTTGCCGCGGACGTTTGTGGACAGTAACAGAGCGCCATGCAATCCCAACTTGTGCTCACGGTGATCGGCAAAGATCGCCCCGGTTTGGTCGAAGTGCTGGCGGCCACGGTCGCGGATCATGGTGGCAACTGGCTGGAGAGCCGGATGTGCCATCTCGGCGGTGAGTTCGCCGGCCTCCTGCGGGTCGAAGTCCCGGCGGCCGACGCCGAGGCGTTGAGCGCCGCGCTGGCGAAACTTGAAACCAAGGGCCTGCAAGTCGTCGTCCGCCCGGATCACGAGGCGGCGGCACCAGCCACCGCCAGCGCGACGATTGAGATCATCGGCCAGGACCGGCCGGGAATTGTGAAACAGATTTCCAAGACGCTCGCCAGTCATCAGGTCAACGTCGAGGAGTTGCACACGGAACGCTCCTGCGCGCCAATGTCCGGCGAAATGTTGTTTCAAGCCCGGATCGAAGTGTTCGCGCCCGCCGGTGGCGACCTGGCGGCCTTGCGTCAGAGCCTGGAACAGATCGCCGCCGACCTGATGGTGGAGATTAAATTCAAGGAACCGGCTTGAGTGGTTTGGCTACGGCTCGCGCGACCAGATGATGGCGGTCTGCTTCTTCGTCTGGCCGATCACTTTGCCTTCGGTGTCCAGCAGGTCCACTTCGATGGTGTCCACCTCCAGGCGACCGGCGGGGACGCCGGCATTCGCCGAAACCGTCACCGGGATCAACTCCAGCCCCTGACCGGCTTTGATCGGCACCGGCTCGGCCACAAACCACCCGGCACTCTCCGGCCGTGCGGAATTGAGCAACCGCACGCGCAGCCGGCCCGTGCCCTCCGGCAGCTGATACGTCACGCTCGCGTAGCCGCTCGCCGGGGTTCGCTGGCGGAAATCGGTGAGTGCGACTGAGCTGGCTGGTGCCGCAGTCGTGGGGTTGGCGGCGGCAGGTTGATTTGCACCGCCACCGGGGGCCCGCCAAACCAGCAGCATCGTCGCGGTGTGCAGCGGGACTTGCTCCGTCGCGGTGGGGGAGCTGGTGCCATAAATGTGCAGGCGATCCGTGATCAACGTGCTGGCGGCGGCGGTTGGCCGGGCATAGGCGACCTGGACCAGCGCATAGCGCTGACGGCCGACCTCCTTGGGTTCACAAACAAACTGATTCTTCACGGCGGGATTGGCGGTGTGGTCCACGCTCACGCCAATGAAATCAAACTTGTCCTTGCGATCAAACTCGATGCCGATGGTCATCTGGCTGCGATCGAGACTGCGGTTCACCACCTCGACGTTCGTGATCTTGGTGCGGGAACGGGTCGAGCCGGCGGATGTCTCTGGCGTCGTCAACCGCGCCACCTGCCGGACTTGTTCGGCTTCCTGTTCCGTCTTGATGCGGGCGGCTTCGGTGGCCTGGGCTTCCGCCTCTGCCCGCGCCCTGGCTTCGGCGGCGGCGCGTTCGGCGGCCTGGCGACGGGCCTCCTCTTCGGCGCGGGCGCGTTCTTCGGCGGCCTGGCGGTCGGCTTCCAGTTGGCGGGCTTCGGCCTCGGCTTGGAGCCGGGCTGCCTCGCGGGCTTTGGCTTCCGCCGCAGCGCGGGCTTCGGCCAGACGCTTTTCCCCGGCCAACCGTTTCTCCTCGGCGGCGGCGCGCTGGCGTTCCTCTTCGCGTTGGCGGGCCTGGGCTTCCAGCCGGGCCTTCTCCTGAGCCTCGGCTTCGGCCCGGGCGCGGGCTTCCGCCTGTTGACGTTCGACTTCCAGACGACGCGTTTCCGCCTCGGCTTGGAGGCGGGCATCCTCGCGGGCTTTGGCTTCCGCCGCGGCCCGGGCTTCCGCCTGCTTGGTTTCCTCCGCGCGCAGACGGGCGGCGGCCTCGGCCTGGGCTTTGGCTTCGGCGGCGGCCCGGGCTTCCGCATCCGCCCTGGCGCGGGCGGCCTCGCGTTCCGCAGTCTCGCGGCGGGCTTGTTCCTCGGCGAGTGCGGCCTGCCGGGCTCGTTCGCGGGCGCGCTCCTCGGCCTCGGCCGCCAGTTGGGCGACCTGGCGCCCGGAGGTCGGGTCAGCGGACTTCGCGGGTTGGAGCCCTTCCTTGCCCCAGTTGATGGTCCGCAATTCTGTGCTGCCGCCGATGATCGCCGTGCCGGCGGCGTTCAACATCAGGATGCGAATGCTGTCGGTGGTGAGCGTGGCCGGGACATCCGGTTCGTCATTGAAAAACTTTACCTTGATGGAAACCGGTCCCCGGCCGCGCGGGACGGCCACACGATCCGCTCCAAACCAGCCCGAAACGCCGCGTTGCTGGCGGCTCTCGATGACGGGCAGCAACAAGGCCGTGGGACCGTTGTTGCCGTTGTAAGTGTACTCCATGATGATCAGTGCCTCCGTGCCGTCCGCCGACACGCTGCCCACGCGGACGTTGCGCACGCCGGAGCCGGCGAACTGGGTGTTCAACTCGGGGACTTCGACCGGGACCGCCTGGGAGCGCGCCTTGGTCGGCAGGATCAAACCGAGCAGCAGAAAAGTGATCGAGGACAGGATCGCCTGGTGAAGTGGTTTCATAAGCGCTGCGTGGGGACGATAATCCGGGCGGGCTTGAAAACAACCTCGAATTCCCCGTCAAACAACCGGCATTCACGGTGCCGGCTTCCGGGCGGTTGACCCGCTCGATAGAGGAACGCTTACCGGGAGCTTGACGACTTCCTCCCCCGGCAATTGAATGCCGACATGCCCATCGAGATGACTTCCCTCCATCGTGTCTTCCTGTCCACGGCAGCCGCGCACGAAAGCAAGCCCGCCATCTTCTGGGGCGACACCGAGGTCAGCTATCGGCAGCTCGCCGCTTCCGTGCAACAAATTGGCCGGGCCTTAACGGACCGCCATGGCGTGATCCCCGGCGAGCGTGTTGCGCTTTGGCATCATAACGCGCCGGACTTTGTGGCCGCCTGGTATGGCATCCTCGCCGCCGGCGGCGTGGTCGTGCCCATCAACAACTTCCTCAAGCCGGCCGAGATCGCGCACATCCTGCGGGACGCGGGCATTCGCCTGCTCTTGTCCGAACCGGAGCTGATCGCCAGTGCGGCCGGGCTGGCGGGCGAGTTTCCTGAACTGAAAATGGTCGCCGTGACGGACTTGCTGACGGACCCGGCCCCGTCCACCGGGGAAGCCGCGGTGCGCCGACCCGAAGATCTCGCGGTCATCATCTACACCTCCGGCACCACCGGCCGGCCCAAGGGCGCGATGCTTTCGCACGGCAACCTCCTGCACAACGTCCGCAGTTGCGAAATCGTCCTCGAAGCCGTCGAAGGCGACCGGCTCGCCGTCCTGCTGCCGCTGTTTCACAGTTTCATGATGACCGTCGGCATGGTGTTGCCGCTGTCTGTCGGCGGCTCGATGGTGTTGATCCGCTCGCTGAATCCGCCGAAGAACGCCATCATGGAAATCATCCGCCACCAGGCCACCATCCTGCCGGCGGTGCCGCAGTTTTTCCGCGCGCTTGCGGGAGCGGGCTTGAAGGACGGGCTGCCGCTCCGCCTGTGCGTGAGCGGGGGAGCGCCCTTGCCCGGCGAGATTCTCCGCGAGTTTGAGGCGCACTTGTCGATGCCGTTGATCGAGGGCTACGGCTTGAGCGAGACGAGCCCGGTCGCCAGCTTGAATCCCATCCACGGCCAGCGCAAAGCCGGCTCGATCGGCCTGCCGATCCACGATGTGGAGATGGCGGTTTGGGACGAGGCGGGCAATGCGCTCGCCGACCGTGAGACGGGCGAGATTGTCATTCGCGGCGGCAACGTCATGCAGGGTTACTGGAACCAGCCGGAGGCCACGGCGCAGGCGTTGCAGAACGGCTGGCTGCGCACGGGCGATGTCGGTTACCGGGACGAGGAGGGCTACTACTACATCACCGACCGCAAGAAGGACATGCTGCTGGTCAACGGCATCAACGTCTATCCGCGCGAGATCGAGGAAGTCATCTACCAGTTTCCCGGCGTGCGCGAGGCGGCGGTGATCGGCAGGCCGGATGCGCGCCGGGGCGAAATGCCGATCGCGTTTGTCGCGCCGGTCGAGGGCCAGCACATCGATGCCAAGGCGCTCACGGCATTCGTGAAGGATCGCCTCGCCGACTACAAGGTGCCGCGGAAGATCATTGAACTGCCCGCGCTGCCGCGCACCGCCACCGGCAAAATCCTCAAGACCGCCCTCCGCGAACACGCCGTGGAATAATCATCCCCGGTAAGGCGAGTCATCCGGTAGGGCGAGGCTCCTGCCGAGCCGTGATCATTCAGGAAGTTTGGGCTCGGCAGCCTGCCGGCAGTCCGTTTGACCATGAACGAAACGTTTGCCCAACCGCCGGTGAAGGCGTATCAACTCGGGAACGTCAGCCAGTTGTTAAAGCCATGAACTGCCAGGACCATTTTCATCGCCGTCAAAGCCCCGGAGCCGTCAACCGCCGCTGGTTCCTCCAGCAATGCGGCGTCGGCCTCGGCTCCATCGCGCTCGGTTCGCTGCTCCAGCAGAACGGTTTCGCTGCGCCGGGAGCCGTCAATCCGCTCGCGCCGAAGAATTCCCATTTCAAGGCTAAGGCGAAGAACGTCATCTTCCTCTTCATGGCCGGCGGCCCGAGCCACATGGAGTTGTTCGATTACAAGCCCGAGCTGGCGAAGTGGGACGGTCAGCTCCCGCCGAAGGAACTGCTCGAAGGCTACCGCTCCGCATTCATCAACCCCGAGTCCAAGCTGCTGGGACCGAAGTTCAAGTTTGCCCGGCACGGCCAGAGCGGGGCCGAGCTGTCCGAATTGCTGCCGCACCTCGCGGAGATCGTGGACGACATCGCCATCGTGAAGTCCATGGCCACCGACGCGTTCAATCACGCACCCGGCCAGATCATGATGAACACCGGCTCGCAGCAATTCGGCCGGCCGAGCTTCGGCGCATGGACCACCTACGGCCTCGGTTGCGAATCACAGGATCTGCCCGCTTACGTCGTGTTCAGCACCGGCGGCAAAGGGCCGAGCGGCGGCAACTCGAACTGGGGCAGCGGCTTTCTCCCGACCATTCACTCGGGCGTGCAGTTCCGCACCACCGGCGATCCCGTGCTCTACCTCTCGAACCCCGAGGGCGTCGATGACACCATCCAGAAGCGCTCGCTCGCGGCGATCAACAACCTCAACCGCATGCGGCTCGATGTGGTGGGCGATCCCGAGATTGCCACGCGCATCAGCTCCTTCGAGATGGCGTATCGCATGCAGCTCCGCGCGCCCGAGGTCGTGGACATCTCACGCGAACCGAAACACATCCTCGACCTGTATGGCGCGGAACCGGGCAAGGCGTCCTACGCCAACTCCGTTTTGCTTGCGCGCCGGCTCGTCGAGAATGGCGTGCGCTTCGTGCAGATTTTCCACGAGTCCTGGGACCAGCACGGCAACCTGGTGAACGATCTCAAGAAGAACTGCCGCGACACCGACCAGGCGAGCGCGGCCTTGATCAAGGATCTCAAACAGCGCGGGATGCTCGACGACACCCTGGTCATCTGGGGCGGGGAATTCGGGCGCACGCCGATGGTGCAGGGCGGCAACGACGGTCGCGACCATCACCCGAACGCGTTCTCGATGTGGTTCGCCGGCGGCGGGATCAAGCCCGGTATCACGATCGGCGAATCGGACGAACTCGGCTTCAACGCCGTGCGCGACCGCGTCCATGTCCACGACCTGCACGCCACGCTGCTGCACCTGCTCGGCTTCGACCACACCCGCCTGACCTACCGCTTCCAGGGCCGCGACTTCCGCCTCACCGACGTGCATGGGAAGCTGGTGGAGAAGTTGATGGCGTAAGCCGGACACCGCTCGCCCAGCCCGTGGTGAAATGATTGATCCATCCGCGCCCGCTTGCGAAGGTCGGCCGCTTGAACGGCATGACGATTTTCCAAACAGGCCAGCGCTGGATCAGTGAATCCGAACCGGAACTCGGACTTGGAACCGTGGTCGCGGCGGGCGGCGGGCGCGTCGAGATGGGCTTTCCCGCCTCGGGCGAGACCCGGGTTTACGCCAGTGAGAATGCACCCTTGCGACGGGTCCGGTTTCGCGCGGGCGAAACGGTGCCCACCACGGCGGGAACCACTTTGAAGGTTGCTTCGGTCCAGGAAAGCGACGGCCTGCTGACCTACGTCGCCGAAGGCGGTGAGCAGCTTCCCGAAGCCGAGCTCTCGCACCAGCTCAGCCTGCACGGCCCCGAAGACCGCCTGGCCGCCGGGCGGTTTGATGAGCTGGCCGACTTCGATCTGCGCTGGCGTTCCCTCGATCTCCAATACCGTGCCCGGCGCTCGCGCGTGCGCGGCTTTGTCGGCGGCCGCATCGACCTGATTCCGCACCAGCTCTACATCGCCCAGGCCGTCAGTGCGCGGCACGCGCCCCGGGTCTTGCTCTCCGACGAAGTGGGCCTCGGCAAGACCATCGAAGCGTGCCTGATTCTCCACCGCCTGTTGCTGACCGGCCGGGCGGAACGCGTCCTCGTGCTGGTGCCGGAATCGCTCGTGCATCAGTGGTTCGTGGAAATGCTCCGCCGCTTCAACGTCTGGCTGCACATCTTCGATGAAGAACGCTGCGCCGCCATCGAGGCGGGCGAACCCGGTGCGAACCCTTTTCTCGACGATCAACTGATCCTCGCGAGCATCGATTTTCTCAGCGCCAATCCCCGCCGCGCCGCGCAGGTCACCGCCGCGGAGTGGGATGTCCTCGTGGTGGACGAGGCGCATCATCTGGGCTGGTCGGCGGAGGCGGTCAGCCCCGAGTATGCGCTGGTGGAACAACTCAGCCGCCGGGCCAACGGTCTGCTGTTGCTCACTGCCACGCCGGAGCAGTTGGGGCTGGAAAGCCACTTTGCCCGGTTGCGACTCCTCGATCCGGATCGCTACAGTGAGTTCGACACTTTCTCGAAGGAGCCCGCCGACTATCGCGCGACGGTGGAGCTGGCCGCGCGTCTCGCCGGCGGCGAAAAGCTTCGCCGCAACGACCTCGCCGAGCTCAAGCGCCTGCTCGCGCACGATCCCGACCTGGCGACCTCGCTGAAATCCGTGGCCGCCGGTGATGCCGCCGCCCGCCGGGAGCTCCTGAACAACCTGCTCGATCTGCATGGGCCGGGGCGCGTGCTGTTCCGCAACACCCGCGCGGCCATGCAGGGCTTTCCCCGGCGACAGGTCCGGTTGATCGCGCTGGATGCCGGCGCGGATCGCGAGGAAGCCATTGACCGCGTCTCAACGGAGTTTGCCGTGGACGCGGGCGACTCGACGCTTACCGTCGATCTCGAACTGTCGAAAGACCCACGCATTCTCTGGCTGGCTGGTTTGTTGCGCGAACTCGATCCGCGCAAGGTGCTGCTCATCTGTCGCAGCCTGGAGAAGGCTGAAGCCATCGACGAGGCGCTCCGCCGCCACCTCAATCTCAAGTCCGCTGTGTTCCACGAAGGGCTCACGTTGTTGCAGCGGGATCGCAACGCCGCCTGGTTCGCTGAGGAAGATGGCGCGCGATTGTTGATCTGCTCCGAGATCGGCAGCGAGGGCCGCAACTTCCAGTTTGCACATCACCTCGTGCTGTTCGATCTGCCGTTGCACCCTGAACTACTGGAGCAACGCATCGGCCGGCTCGACCGCATCGGCCAGACGCAGGACATCCAGATTCATGTGCCGTTTCTCAGCGGCAGCCCGCAGGAAGTCCTCGCCCGCTGGTATCACGAAGGACTCGATGCGTTTGAAACGAACCTCGAAGGCGGCAACGAACTCTTCAAGCAATTCGGTCGGCAGGTCCACGATGTCGCGCTGGAATTTCCCGTGGCCGACCAGACCACCGCGCACAACGAACTCAACACCTTACTCGCAGAGTCCGCCGTCGCGCGACGGGCCCTGCGCCAGCGACTCGAAGCCGGCCGCGACCGGTTGCTCGAACTGAACTCCTTCCGCCCGGCCGTCGCGCAGGAAGTCATCACCGCCATCCAGGCCGAGGACGCCGACCCCGCGCTTCCGGGGTATCTGCTCGATGTGTTCGATCACTACGGCGTTCCCGTCGAGGAACTCGCGCCGCTCACGTGGCAGCTCAACGCCCAGGGCGCGCTCACCGACGCCTTCCCCGCGCTGCCCGCCGAGGGCCTGATCGCCACCTGCGACCGCCGCCGAGCACTTGCCCGCGAGGATGTCGGCTTCTTCACCTGGGACCACCCGATTGTCACCGGCGCGATGGATTTGCTGCTCGGTTCGGAGAAGGGCAACTGCGTGTTCGGCGTGCTGCCCCACGCCACCGAGCGCACGTTGTTAATCGAGGCCGTGTTCGTGCTGGAAGCCATCGCCGCCCGCCGCCTGCATGTGGATCGTTTCCTGCCCGCCACGCCCGTGCGCGTCGTGGTCAATCACACGCCGGTCGTGGCCACGAAACATTATCCGCCCGCCGCGTTTGCCGGCACCTTGAAGAAAGGCGTGCCTTACCAGCTCCTTGAAAAACCGGATATCGCGCGCCGCGTCATTCCGGCCATGTTGAAGACCGCGCAAGCCGCCGCCGAAGGAATCTCCCAGGAACTGACTGCCGAAAGCCTCGCCGCCATGAACGAGTTGTTGAGCCATGAGATGCACCGCCTGCGGACCTTACGCCAGGTGAACGACAACATCCGTGCCGGGGAAATCGAACTCGCCGCCCGTGAACAGCAGGAACTGACCGCCGCCATCCAGGGAGCCCGGCTTCGCCTCGACTGCCTGCGAATGATCTGGAAAGGGCCGATGGAACTGCTGGGGTGAGGAGCCTCCCGGATGGATTCCGTGCTCGCACTGAGACCCTTCCGACAAGTCGAACATTTTAGCCGGGGGCGAAGGCTGCACAG